>NZ_JBIDFE010000003.1:0-179109 GCF_046635605.1 Gilliamella sp. BG3 | reverse complement strand
ACTGACCATAAAGCGTTTTGCCAAATCAGTGACCGTTATTTTTTCTTTATGATATAAGCGCCATATCTCTTGTCTGTAATAAGGCGTTAGTTTTTTATGTATATTCAATACAGTACTGTATCAAATTACTGTAAACAATGCGGAAAATCCTCACATTGCTATCACATTGCTAGCTACTGAAGCCGATATTATTGATCTAGATAACAAATATCGGTCTTGTGCACAAGATAGATCAGTTGGTTTATTATAAAATTTGGTGACAGAATTAACTGTCACCTTTAACTATTAAATATACAAAATTTAGGATAGGTCTGGTGGCCTATCCAGTCTTTTCCTACAACTAATTAAAAACGCGATTAATAAGCTTATTAACAACTCCACCAACAATAACCGAGGTTACAAAACTAGCTAATACTCGCCCTTCTGTTTTTATTGATTTAAGATCTTCATCTTCTTCACACGCTTTTGCTATTTTATCTTGCGCAGTATATACTGCTGCTGTTGTTAAAAGAAGCCCAGAACCCACACTAATTAATTTAAAAATTGACATGTATAACTCCTTATTGTTTTATAGCTAAATAGATAAGCACAACTTTAATTAGAAAAATAAAAAACTTTTGTTAAAGATTTTTTCCCATTATTTTTTTAAGATCTATATTATTTTTTAATATATGATTCGTTATTTTTGCATCATTGTATTTTTTTCTTAAGGTTGCTATATATAAACAAGCTGGAATTGTTACACGATAAGCTGGTCCTGTAATATTAAATAGTAGCCATAAATGGTTTATTGCCAAACAAATAGATAATACTAATTCCTGATATCGCCTCGGATAAGGTCTTGGTAACATTACTGTCATTATATTTCCTGATTTAAAACCAAAATTGTTTAAAATGCTAAATATTAAATAATTTGAAATTAAAGAAGACGAAGTCATAAAATTTTGAATCCCCATCATTACCATGGATGGTGTAACTTTAGAATTAACATTACCCAATTCTGCTGCTATTTTTTTAAGGTCTTTTTGACTTATATTTTCTAATGATTGCTTGAGAAGTGAATTTAATAAAGCATCTTCAATTTTTTCAATAAAAAAAGGTGCTGGCTCACTTAATATTGTATTAGTTCGATTACATACATCTATTAATATTTCACGATAGCATACCCCTTTACCTTGCCTTAATAAATTCATTCCTGAATTTGCACCAAATGTTTGAAGCTCTGCAGCTATAGATTTCCAATATAATTGATGGTTAGGATAATGTCGTTTATAACTTGCATCGCTTGTTAATGTTTCGGTAAACCGAAGGGTATTATCCTTAGGATCAACAGTCAATATAGAAACCAATAATTCTAAATCTTCATTAGTACATTGTTTTAAAAAAACTAGGTCTGAATCATCTCTATAAATAGCCATTTATACTCCCCTTATTAATTATTAATTATGATTACAACACTATAGCAATCAGAATTTCCTTCATAAGGAATTTAAGGTGTTTTCGTTCTAATTTTTTATTACTGGTTCATTTGTTATTTTGAATTCAAAATTTTGCATGCAATAGTGTTTATCTCGATAAACTCAACCCAACTATATTTATTTTTATAATTGAGCTGGTATTGTTTATCTACACGGCAAATATCTGGCCTTGTTTCATAAATGGTACATAATTTTGTTTGATGGTCATAATAACGACATACCCCATTACCACTATCAAGAAATTGCGTTTCTTGTGAACGATTAACACTGCAACAGCAAGCTCCACATTGATAACAAGGAAACGGGGGGGAATTACTCATAATGATTTTACCCATGAATGCACTGATTCTAAATTGCCAGCTTCAAATGGTAATTTAATTCCTCGGCGAGTTACTTCTTCTTTTAACAGAAAGCTGCGTTCTAGTTCATTATTGGTCATAGTAAGATGCAATGTAAACGACGCTAATTGTTGTGTATCCATATTGAACTCTAGCCTTGCTAACTCTTTTAAGTAATTATCTAACTCAGTATTTACAGCTTTAAAAAAATCGAGAGTTCTTTCGTATTTATCTTTAAATTTATCTAAAAAAGCCCAAATTTTTTGAGGAAGAGTCCCTTTATCTAGATAGTGATTAAATGCTAATGTTAAAATACCAGTCGCTAGTGCACTACAAAATGCAGATAACTCAGTGCCAAATGGAAAAGCAAATAATTGTGAACATATGCTATAAATAGCAGTACCACAAACAACGGAAATTCCAGCACTAATAATTTTACTTACTTCTTTGACTAATTGACCTAAAGGCAATGAATCAGGGTTGCAAAAGATTAATTTTATAGCTGCCGTAATATGCCCCCACATTTCACGGATCATTTTTCCAAGCATTTTTTGCGTAGTGAAAAATATATTGGTAACAGTAGTGGTTACACTCGATAACGCACCACTAGCAGCGCCATCTTTGAAAGAATTAAAAAAATCTTTAAATTTTAATTTTATTCGTTCCCATATAGCATTAAATACATCGCTAATATCATTTAAAAAATTTTTTATAGAAAAATTATATTTATTATTTGCATAAATAGAAGGAAATTGATCGCGTAGTTCAAACCATGCCTCAGCAAGAATAAGCCCTAGCATCTGTCTTGTTCCCATTTTAAAACCAGAAAGAGCTGATTGATAAGCGACATCTTTAGCAAACTTACTGCTAGTATAATAGGCTATATTGACAGTTCTCTCGTATTTAGCCCGTGCTTTTTTGTCTATTTCAAGCATTTTATTAAAGTTTGCTTTTTCTTTATTTTCTAACTTTTCTAATGATTTTTTTTCTTGATCTGTTAACGATTTTTTCTGTTTTAGTATAGCTATTTCTTGACGGGTTTGAGTAAGTTCATTTTGAAGTTTGCTTACAAAGTCAGACATTGAACTTGCTTTCTTAGACTTATTTAATGTTTCATTAGTGAAATATAAATTGCTACTGTCATTAGCAAGGTCAGTTCCTGATAATTCAGCTAATATTCTACCTTGATCGTGATGTATTTCATTTGCAGCAATAACATGATCTAAATTTTTTTTATCATGTTGAGCAAATATTTCCCCTGTGTAAGCATCTTTTAAGGTATTTGCTTGATGAGCGATTTTTCCTTGTCGATTTGTCTCAATATAATTGGCATGAGAATGATACTCATGTGAATCATATTTTGAGTTTTGTTCATTTATTATTCTTTCTCTATCGGTTGCGTAAATGTTTTGTCGTGCATTATGAACAGTATCAACATCTCCACCTACATTATCTTTAAATAATAAAAAATCTAATCCAAATGAAGTTACCAAAGATTTGACAACGGTATTATGTAACTCTTCGCCCCAATCCATTTCCTGTTTCATCATTATTTTTAGTCCTCGTTAATATAATCAATAAAACAAAAGCCAAGTATTCTTGGCTTTTATCATTACATTTCCTGAGTAAAATCTTTATATTCTTTTTCTTTGTTAATTAATACATTATCTAATTCTTCTTGATTAAGAATATTGAATCCATCACTATCTTTTTCGACTTCAACAATACTATCTTCGGATACTGTTTTAATTTTAAAAAGTGGGGTTGTAATAATATCGGTCATAATAGCTGCCAATAAATAACCGTTATTAATAACTCTTAAGCTCTTTTCCGAATTATCGCTAATATCTTCTCCCCAACCAAGAACCACTATCTTTTGATGCAACTCTTTTAAAGCAGAAAAGTAATAATTAAAGGTCTGATTGATTTTTTCCAACGATGTATAAATTTTATCCACATAGTTATTTGTATTAGATAAATGTTTATCAATTAAATCCATTTTTGTTATTGCTGTGTCAGCTTCAGAACTTGATTTTTTTGCATTTTCTAATGCTTTTTCAGCGTGGTTTGCATACGCAAAACCAGCAATAGCAATCATTGGCGCAATGGCTGCAGCACCTAAAACCATTGCTCCACCAGCCATTCCCCAACCTCCAGCAGCAAGTGATCCACCTCCAATAGCGGCCATAGTGGCATTATATGCAGCTACGCCAGATAAAGCGGCAATAGGTGTTCCTGTTGAAGCAGCTGCAAAAGCCATTACTCCGCTATATACCGCAAAACTTGCAGCTGCTCCCGCTGCACCAGATGCTGCAACCGTACCTAAAAACCCCACTGTAGAAAAAGAATATTCTTCAATTTTATCCATCTTAACTTTAGGAACAGATAACTTAAGATCTTTATTGTCATTTTGTTTCAATTGTTTTAATAATTCGTCGGAAATTTTTTTAAATTCACCAAATGATTTACCAATATTAAGTTCTAATGTACCTAATCGCTCTAATTTCTGTTCTGAAACTTTGTTTAATACATCCAGTTCATCTTTTCGTTTGTTATATCGGCTTTTGGTTCTTTCCAAGATTTCATCAGCTTCTGATTTTAGTTGATAACCATCGTATGCTTTTTTGCCACCAACTGCTGCAGCGACTGCAGCTGCACCTGCAAGAATAATAGGTAATGCCATTGTTATTTCCTCGTTAAATTTATGTTAATTAAAATATATTATGTTTGTATCGCAATAAAACTAGGATGTGATCATCTTTGCTTGCTCTCCAAACCCCCTAACCCAAGCGTTTAACTCACGTTCACTAGATGTGGTGATAGTAAGAATAATTTCGCCATTTTCGATTTCTTCGATTTTTTGTTCATCGCACCAAATTCTTTCTTTGACATAACCAGCCGCTGATTTGGTAAATTGAATTGAAAAAGTACGAGGTTCATGTTCTGGTAAACCAAACGTAGTTTTATTTTGAATGTGATCTGGTACTGATATAGCAACTTTTTGGTTAATAAAATCTAATTTTTTTATTCGGTGGATTGCCAAACAAGTACTGTGTTTTAATTCTGTCGCAACGTTATTTGAAATTACGCCATAAACGTATAAGGCATGATTCATTGCAATTACTTTTTGCGGAATAAAATAGTGGTTTTTTCCTTGTTGATTACCACTAGCAATATAATGAATGTGGCAAAAAGTCTTGTTTTCAATACACTTTAATAAGTCCTCAATAATGCTAACTTTCTCTGAATAATCAATCTTCCCTTTACTAAAAAAGGCAATAGGTTTACTTAGTGAAAAGTGTTCTCTTGTATCTAACTCTAATAACAACATAGAAAGATGCAATAATGTTTGATCAATACGTTCACCAATCTCTGGTGGAATAAAGGGTTTGGACAATTCGCGGCACAAACTTAGATATCGTAATTCCTGATAATTTAAACCTAGTGTATTTTTATGATTGATCTGCAAACTATACCAACGACGATTTTTTTCCTTGCCAGAGCAGAAACATTCAGGGAAAGATAACTCGATCTGTTCAGCTAGTCGTATTACTGTTTGAGCAGAACAGTTTAGTATTTCAGCTAAATCTGATTGATAATGCGGTTTATTATCTGATAGCAAAATGTGATACATTTTCAACAGTTTTTGTCCTGCACTAACATTTGAATCTTTCTTCCTACCCATCATCTATTTACCTATTGTAACCTTTTCCCTAATTAGAAATATTGCTTTATTTTTAATCAAAAATTTTTACAGAATAATATAGCTTTTCTTAACTTAAAGTATTAACTGAATTTATAAATTAAACTTTATGCTTGATCTGAATAAAAATCCGATAACATTTACATTAATAATGTTATATTCTGATTACGCATTAAATTATCAGATTGTTTTTCCTATCTACGGAAAAAGAAATAAAAAGAATTATTTTTTTATTTAATTATTGATGAATAAGAGAAAATTGTCATATCGGAATTTTCGATCAATTAATGATCATTGATCGTTTATTTCGATCAATATTACTCAATTCTATCTTTTTTGTGCTTATTTTGATGTAATTTCAGTAGAGATTAGTTAGCTAGTTTATTAAATATAGCTGAACTCAGTTTTGATAAGACTTTAGACATAAAAAAACCAGCTTTAAGCTGGTGTTCTTTGTGACTTGGTGCCAGTGGTCGGACTCGAACCGACACGCTTTTAAGGGCGGCGGATTTTGAATCCGCTGCGTCTACCAATTTCGCCACACTGGCATTAAACGTGTAAATAAGTAAACGTTAGCATTATACTAAGCTTTACAATATCTGCAACAGGTATTATCGTAAAGCGTTTTGGTTGCCTAAAAAATCAACTACCACCTGCGTTTCCAAGCAGGTAATTTTTTAAGGATTATATAAGCAGTTTGTTTAGCTACTGCATTATCAACATTGTGATTTTGAGCATATTGTAATGTAACTTCATGCCATTTTTCATCAAATGTTTTCATTGTGCCATCTTTATGAGCACAATGTTTACAATAGTTTTTAGACATATCGAGCAATGGATAATCAGCAATAGCAGTCATTGGCATGCCACATGCAATACACATTTTCATATTTTAAATTCCAATAATATTAAAAAAGGTGACTAAATAATTGCCATCTTTATATGTATAAAAATCCTACTCTGAGTTAAACAAGATTACAATATATATTAAAAATAGATAAATAGATTTAGAAATTAAGATCGAATTGAGGTGTTACTGGATTTAAGTCTTGTTGTTGTCGTTGCTGTTTTGATAATAGATAACGGCGTTTTAATGCCCGTTGTTTACATAAACGCAAAACTTTTTGCTTTTGGCTATCACTCAAGGTTAACCAACTAAATCTTTCTTCTCTTGAGCGATAACAAGCAATACAATAGCCTTGTTTATCAGTTACACAAACTCGTTTACACGGGCTTGGAATATCAAAAAATTCAATCTGATCCAATTTATTCCTCGTTTCCTAAGCAAAACGACATATTGACTAATGTTCTTTTAATCCTAATCCTTTACTTAATACTTTAAAACAGTCATCACAATCATGTGTAGCTGCATGAAGTAATGTTTGAGTCGGTGCGTGGATTAATTTATTGGTTAAGCGATGCGAAAACTCAGCAAAAACATCGTCAATGTTAGCGCCCTGCCTGATGGCATTTAAGGCTTTTATTTGTAACTCACGTTTGATACTTTCTGCATTACTACGATACTGCTTAACATAAGCAACTGCATGTCTAGTCTTAAGCCAATCAATGAAAAGTTCAGCTTGTTCTTGAATAAGATATTGCGCTTCTTTAGCGGCAATAGCTCTTTGTTCTAAATTACTTTCAACCGTTTTTTGTAAGTCATCAATAGTATAAAGATGCACATTATTGAGTTGACTAACCTCTTCCTCGACATCGCGAGGAACAGCTAAATCAATAAACAGCATTTTACGATGATTTCTAGCTCGTAAAGTGCGCTCAACCATGCCTTTACCTATAATAGGTAAAGGACTCGCTGTTGAGCTGATCACAATATCAACATCTTTAAGTCGATTAGCGATATCAGGTAATGAAATGATTTCTGCATCAATATCAACCGCAAGTTTTAATGCCTTTTCACGGGTTCGATTGGCAATAATAACTTGATTAAATCCATGCGGTTTTAAGTAACGTGAAATAAGCTCTATTGTTTCACCCGCGCCAACAAGCATAATATTTAAATTAGAGGTATCACTAAAAAGATGGCGAGCAACTAAACAAGCAGCATAAGCGACAGATGCTGTATTAGTGCCAATATTGGTTTCACTACGGACAATTTTCGCTACATGAAATACTTTTTGAAATAGTTTTTTTAATTGAACAGATAAGCAATTTTGTTCTTGAGCAAAACTATATGCTTGCTTAACTTGCCCTAGAATTTGTGGCTCACCAATGATCATAGAATCTAAACCACTTGCTACCGACATCAAATGTTCAACAGCTTGTTGACCGTCATACCAATAAAATGAATCTTGGTATAGATCAACATCAAGATGATGAAATTGTCCTAACCAACTTTCTACAGATTGTTTTAATCTTAGATAGTCAGTTTGATGCTCATAACTAAGATAAATTTCTGTTCTATTGCAGGTAGACAAAATAACACACCCATCAACTAAAGGATGTTGGTATAAGCTGTATAGTGCTTTATCGACAATCTCATTAGGAAAAGCAAGCCTTTCCCTTAAAGCAACTGGCGCTGTTTTATGATTAACACCAAAAATTGTAATAGACATTGCATCGCTTCTTTTTTGAAGGTTATTAGATATATTATTTTATTAACAGTTCTTAAACGTCTATATTATACATAAAAAACAGTAAAGGTTCTTTTTCTTATTCAGTAAATTATCAGTTATAATACTGCACTTATTGACACAAACACTAACAACTAAGAGTTATTTTATGTCTAAAATCAAATATATATTTGTTTTCATATTACCTTTACTTATCACCGCTTGCCAAATAACAAAATCTCAAAACAACACTTCGATTGAACAGCAGTGGCAAATCCGCCAACAAAATCTAAAACAAATAAACACATTCCAAGTTAAAGGTAGTATAGCTTACATAAGTGATAAATCTCGTAATTATGGACGATTTTTAATAGCTCAACAATCAACTGATAACTACCAAGTTAAATTAACCTCCCCCATTGGTAGCAATATTTTAACATTAAACGCCGAACCTAATTATGCTCAACTGGTTGATAAAGACGGTAGAAATTACCAAGATACCAATGTTGAAAATCTTATGAAAAAGATATCCAATGTAAATATTCCACTTAATTCTTTGCATAATTGGTTAAAAGGATTTTCAGACAACATCAATACTGACAAGTTAGATAGTTCAGGAAGATTACTTTCAACTGTCTTTATACAAAATAACAATAAATGGACATTAAAAATTCCAAGTTACTCTACTTATACTTATCAAAACAAAAAGATAGATTTACCTGCAACTATAGAGCTTACGCATGATGACGAAGTTGTTCGCTTAAAAATTAGTGACTGGATTTTACGATAAAGGATAATAGTTATGAAACAGTGGTTATCACCTGCTAAATTAAATTTATTCCTTTATATCACTGGACGCCGTTCTGACAATTATCATAATTTGCAAACGTTATTTCAATTTATTGATTATTGCGACATCCTAATCTTTAATGTTCGTCAAGATAATAAAATTAACTTATTAACCGATTTTACAAATGTACCCGTTAATAAAAACTTAATTGTTGTTGCTGCTGAACAATTGAAATCCTATACCAACCGTAATGATTTAGGTGTAGATATTACAATTGATAAAAAAATTCCTATGGGTGGTGGATTAGGAGGAGCCTCATCTAATGCTGCAACAGTATTAGTAGCACTTAATCAGCTATGGCAACTTAATTTATCAACCGAAATACTAATGGATATAGGACGAAAAATTGGTGCCGATGTCCCTATTTTTATTTATGGTCATGCGGCTTTTGCCGAAGGAATTGGCGATCAATTTCACCCTGTAGATATTCCTGAATATTGGTATTTAGTCACTTGCCCTAATATTGAAATATCAACAGTCGAAATATTTAATGCTCCTGAGCTAACTCGCAATACGCCAGCTCAAAGCATTACTGATTTACTTTCATTGAAGTTTAACGAATTAAAAAATGATTGTGAGGAAGTAGTTAGGAAACGTTATCCAACAATAAATAAAATAATTACTTACCTTTCCCAATATGGTACAACTCGATTAACAGGAACTGGTGCATGTGTTTTTACCCAATGTGAATCAAAGCAACAAGCATTAGCCATTCAAGGCAAACTTAATGCAGCACTATCAGTTAATAGTTTTGTCGCAAAATCGTTAAACACCTCTCCTTTATTCACAAATTAAACAAAAACCTTAATCAACAATCATTAAATGGTTAAGGTTTTATTACGTCAATATTTATATATTAAATATAACCACATTTTGACAAAGATAGAATGTGGTAATCACCAATTATATTTATAAACCATAAAAACAGTAAAATAAAAATAGTTGTCGATTTTTCGGTTGCGATGCTTATTGTTTATTTAATATGCTGACCAGATTACAAAACCCAGTTATCAATTAACTAAAATTAAGATTTTAAAAATTATGCTTATTACCAATTTAGACAAAAGGAAACAATATTATCAGGCTTTACTTGCAAAAGACCAAGGCTATATTGGGATATTCTATGCTGGAGTTAAAACAACTTCGGTATTTTGTATTGCAACTTGTCGGGCAAAGAAACCAAAATATGAAAATGTAGAATTTTTTAGCACTTTCAAAGAAGCTCTTGATGCTGGATATCGTCCTTGTAAAATTTGCAAACCAACTGAAAATTCTAACGCAGCACCATCAGAAGTCATTAAAGCTATCGCATTAATTACCCAAAATCCTAAAACAAAAATATCCGATATGATATTAAAAGAGCATCAAATAAGCCCCGAAACGATCAGACGCTGGTTCAAAAAAAATTATGGTATTACCTTCCAAGCCTATCAAAGGATGTATCGAATAAATAATGCCTTTCAAGAGCTTAAAATTGGTAAAAATGTCATTAATACCGCTTATGATACAGGATATGAGTCATTAAGTGGTTTTGGATACACTTACAAAAAAATAATGAAAAATGCCCCATCTCAAAATACTAATAACGAAATTATTTTGGTTAATCGCCTAACTACACCATTGGGACCAATGTTTATTTGCGCCACTAATCAAGGTATTTGCCTATTAGAATTCGTGGATCGTCGAATGTTAGAAACAGAATTTAAACAATTACAAACACAACTTAATACAAAAATTATTTTTGGAGAAAATAGCCATATTGTTCAAGCTAAAAATGAAATTGATGAATATTTTCAAGGAAGAAGAAAATATTTTGCAGTTAAATTACATACTCCTGGAACAGATTTTCAGCAAACTGTTTGGGACAGTTTAAAACAAATCCCTTATGGAAAACTAACTACCTATAAAGAGCAAGCAGAAAACATCAATAATCCACATGCTATTCGTGCAATTGCAAGCGCAAATGGATTTAATCGAATTGCAATTATCATACCTTGCCACCGAGTCGTTGGCTCAAATGGCGAATTAATGGGATATGTCGGAGGGCTAGAAAGGAAACGATGGTTAATTGAACATGAAAAAAGACATTCTTAATTGTTCCATTATAATTGCTGTGCTAAATACAGTAATGACAGTTTTATTACTTAAATTATAAGTATTGCTAGGTTTCAGCATGATATTACGGTTTCTTTGTTGCAACTAAAAAGTTTGCAGGTATATAATGTAAGATTAGCAACTCTTATAGAAGAACTTAGAGAGCATTTAGATGAATCAGTTACAAGAAAAACTTGCATTAATTAAAGACAGCATTCTTACTATTCCCAACTATCCAAAAGAAGGGGTTTTGTTTCGTGACATCACAAGTTTACTTGCTGATCCTGCTGCATTTAAAACCACTGTTGAATTATTAATTGATCATTATCGTGATAAAAAAATTGATAAAGTAGTAGGCACAGAAGCTCGAGGCTTTATTTTTGCTGCACCAATTGCGTTAGCGTTAGGTGTCGGTTTTATTCCTGTTCGAAAACCTAATAAATTGCCTCGCCACGTATTTAAAGAAGAATATCAGCTTGAGTACGGTACAGATACGTTAGAAATTCACACTGATGCCATTAAACCAGGTGAACGAGTATTAATTATTGATGATTTACTTGCTACAGGTGGAACAATTGCTGCAACAGCGAATTTAATTCGTAAAGCTGGTGGCATTGCCGAAAACGCCGCATTTGTAATCAACTTACCAGATTTAGGTGGCAAAACAAAGTTAACGGATATGGGAATTGATTGCTTTACTTTAGTTAATTTTGACGGCGAATAATTACTATTAAGGGCACAATTAGTGCCTTTTTTTATTTTGAATACTTTTATCTCCTTTCCTTTCTAAAATAAAATAAGTTAGTCATTTTCATTGCATAAAAAATAGATATGTACCACCACTCTATCTAAATTCAGCTAAATAAATCAAGATAAAAAACCAACAAAACCTCCAAAAACGAATAAAAATACACTTTACATCTTGATAAAGCTATAAATGTGAATTATTATTCATAAATAAAGCATAATTATTTAAAGCAAAAGGAAATAGATAGAATGAAAAAATTTAACCATATTATTGCAAGAACACCCGCCAAATCTTTAATTAACGGATTAACGTCAGCTAACTTGGGTAAACCTGATTATCAAAAGGCCTTAGATCAGCATAACTATTACATTCGAGCACTACAGCAGTGCGATGTTGATATCACTATTTTACCACCCGACGAACGTTTTCCTGATTCAGTCTTTGTTGAAGACGCTGTGCTTTGTACCCCATATTGTGCAATTATTACAAGGCCTGGAGCTGAAAGTCGCCGAGCAGAAACCGAAATTATATCAGACACCATTGAACGATTTTATCCCAATAAAGTTGAGCGAATCACCGCACCAGGCACCGTTGAAGCTGGCGATATAATGATGGTTGAAAACCACTACTATATTGGCTTATCTGCTCGAACCAACCAAGCTGGTGCTAACCAAATGATAGCTATTTTAGAGAAGTACGGATTAACTGGTTCGGTAGTTAAGCTTGAAAAAGTATTACATCTAAAAACAGGTTTAGCTTATTTAGAAAACAATAACCTATTAGCAGCAGGCGAATTTATAACTAAACCAGAGTTTCAACGCTTTAATATTATCGAAATTCCCGAACAAGAAAGTTATGCTGCCAACTGTATTTGGGTTAATGATCACGTAATAATGCCGATGGGCTATCCAACAACAAAAGCAAAAATAGAAAAACTTGGTTATCAAGTTATTGAAGTTGATACATCGGAATATCAAAAGATTGATGGTGGCGTAAGTTGCATGTCACTAAGATTTTAATCGATCTATATTAAATATTAACCGTACTAAACCACATAATAAGACAACAACATGAATACATCGGTAAGAAAAAAGCTAGGCATCCTGCCACTCACACTGTTAGTGGTTGGCAGTATTGTAGGCAGCGGTATTTTCAGCCTACCACAAAACATGGCCGAAAGTTCGGGCTCTGGCGCTATTTTAATTGCATGGATAATAACCCTATTTGGCATGTTAATGCTAACACGGATATTTCAGTATTTATCGATTCGATTTTACAAAATCAATGATGGATTATATGGTTATGTGCGTGAAGGTTTTGGCGATTATATCGGCTTTAATGCCGCATGGGGCTACTGGATATCAGCATGGATGTCGTGCACCAGCTACCTAGTGATTTTATTTAGTGCATTAGGATCTTTTGATTGCTTGAGCTTCTTTGGTCATGGTACCACATTACCTGCCGTTATTACAGCTATCATATTTTTATGGATAGTGCACTATTTTGTATTAAAAGGAATATATCGTGCTTTTTTATTAAATTGCCTAGTAACATTAGCGAAAATCGTGCCTATTGGTTTATTTATTGTTTGTGTTAGCCTTGCCTTTAAAATATCGACATTTAAGATAGATTTTTGGGGAACACCGCAATTAGGCTCAATTATCGAGCAAGTAAAAAACACCATGCTCTATACCGTTTGGGTCTACTTAGGGATTGAAAGCGCAACTGTGTATGCTGCTAGAGCCAAAAACATCATCAGCATTAGCCGAGCTACCTTTTTTGGCTTTGCTATTACTAGCTTATTACTTGTTTGCGTATCAGTGTTATCGCTTGGTATTGTGCCACAACAAGAACTTGCTCAAATGAAAAACCCTTCCATGGCACTTGTCATTGAACATGTAGTAGGCAGCTGGGGAGCAACATTAATTAATATTGGTTTAATTGTGTCAGTCAGTGGTGGATTACTATCATGGTTAATGCTAGCGGCCGAAATGCTATTTTTAGCTGGCCAAGGCACACAACACACAGTACCAAGTTGTTTTGGAAAACTCAACAAAGCAGGCACGCCATCCAACGCATTATGGTTAACAACATGTTTAATAACCGTATTAATTATCCTTGCCCACTACTATCAATCTGGCTACAACACCTTAATCCAATTATCAACCTCAATGGTGCTTATTCCCTATTTACTGGCGGCTCTCTTTGTTTTTAAATTAGCCGTTCAACAAGGTAAAGCCTACTTAATTATGATTGGCGCTTTAGGATCGCTTTATGGCATATGGTTGATTTATGCTGGTGGCACAGTTTATTTATTACTGTCGATGATACTCTATAGTATGGGACTCTGTTTTTACCTTTATGCCAGAAAGGAACGATCTTTGCCAGCATTTAGTTACTTGCATGACAAAGTGTACGCTATTGCAATCATCCTATTAGCTATCATCGCTATTTTACACTTCTACATAACACCAAATTAATTAGTTAGGCGTTATTTTCGAAATAAATAAAAGTCAGCTAATAGCTTTCTGAAGTCTTGAGAATAACGCCCATCACCATCTCGCATACACAATTGCTGCTCATCAATTTTATTAGCCTGGATAAATGAAAAAGCCAATAATGATAACGAAAAGTCTTTATCTGCACTATATCTAACATTCATCAGTTGGAATAAATATAACTGATTAGATTCACATAATAACCTAAACTGATTGGATAAATGATAAGGTAAAACTAAACAAAATTGCCCTTTCGGTTTTAGTAAGCGCTTAACTGTGTCAATAAGCTGTTGAAAGTTCAAGCATTCGGTATAACGTGCCAACTGTCTTTGGGAATTGCGACAATCAACGGCAGATTCAAAATAAGGGGGATTAGTCACAATCAAATCATAGCCCACCGCATAACTTAACTGAAATTGATTAATATCAGCATTAATCGCATTAATCGAAGTAAACCCAGCTTGTTGGTTATTTTGCTGACATTGTGCTACCGCCTGCATATCAATATCGATGGCATCAATTTGGCTGCTATCATGTTCTAACCGCTGAGCTAACATTAACGCAATTACACCACAACCAC
Organism: Gilliamella sp. BG3; assembly: GCF_046635605.1. Taxonomy (NCBI): domain Bacteria; kingdom Pseudomonadati; phylum Pseudomonadota; class Gammaproteobacteria; order Orbales; family Orbaceae; genus Gilliamella; species Gilliamella sp. BG3. The sequence goes on along the minus strand of NZ_JBIDFE010000003.1, from coordinate 164,250 downwards.
AGCCAATATCGAGTACCTTTTGCGGAGCAGAATCAATCGGAACCCAAGCCCCTAACAAACAACTATCGGTTGTTACCTTCATTGGACTTTTATCGTGCGCCACAAAAAAACGCTTAAAAGTAAAGCCACCTTTTTTTAACGGTAATGAATTATTCTGCATAAATAAACTTCTTAAACAAAGGCTTGTTGGATGCTATCGCATCAGCCCAGCGAGTCGGTTCTGGCAAACGATAGCCCCGCAAGCATAAATTAACCCATTTTAAGGCACTATCTTGACTTACTCGGTGACCTGTTGAAATAAATAAAGGATTGCAATTATTTTTACTACATAAAACCCAACCAATCTGTTCTTGCTTGTCTTGTAAAGGTGTTACATTACCTGCTTGCTTAGGTAATATTTCGTATTGACCGCAAAGCCTTTTTTTAGCAACACCAATTGTTGGCATATCTAACAACAAACCTAAATGACTCGCAATACCTAACCGCCTAGGATGTGCAACACCTTGCCCATCAACTAACAATAAATCAGGCTTTTGTTTTACCTGCTGCCAAGCGGCAAGTAGCGCAGGGTATTCCCGAAAAGACAAATAACCAGGAATATAAGGAAACCCTGTCTCAACCCGAGCAATATGATACTCAACAACCTCGAAAGTTGGATATCGCAAAATAACGATTGCTGCTCGAGTAATCTTGCCATTATCTTCAAAACCGACATCAGTACCACCAACGTAATTTATTGACGGATTAAAGTCATCATCGCATTTAACCTGCTTGGCTAACGCCTGCTGTGTTTGCATTAATTGTTCTAAATTGATAGACATTTTTATTCTGTTCAGTATCATTATTCCAATAGATTGATTTTATCAGAATTAGCATGCCATATACATTAGCAAATCCTACCGAGTTAACAGAAGAAATCAAAAAAAGTCGTTTTATTGTCAATGCAGCGCCAGTCACATCAGCTGAACAAGCCACCGACTTTATTAATCAAATAAGCGATCTCAACGCCACCCACAACTGCTGGGCATGGAAGATTGGACAACAATACCGATTTAATGACGATGGCGAGCCCACTAGTACAGCAGGTCGCCCTATTCTTTCAGCCATTGAAGGACAAGATTGTGACCAAGTAGTTGTAGTAGTGACTCGTTACTTTGGTGGCATAAAATTAGGTACTGGAGGATTAATTCGTGCCTATGGCGGTTCAGCTAGCCACTGCTTACAACAAGCTGAGCTAATTGAACTCATTGCCCGCATAACGCTACAATTTCACTGTTATTATAACGAATGGCCAATTATCGAAAATCGTCTAAAGGAACTTGATTCCATTGTTGAAAATCAAGAGTTTGATGCTGAAGGTGTAAAAGTAAACGTCGCTATCACAAAAGACAAATCGCAACTCCTACAAAAAAATATTAGCGACATCACTCGTGGACGAGTTATTATTGAACTATAATAATCACTCAGGTAGAATATTGATTTTATTTTATAAAAGATTAATTTTTTTATTGACTATCTTTTGTTATATCAAGTTTAATTTTTAATAAAAGTGCTTTTGGACTTTCAGTCATTAAAATGCAAAGCTCTCAGGCTTTGCTATTTTGGCTGTCCTCCTCGCACTGGAATTTTATTCTTTTATTGATTATTCTTTATTAATATCAGAATATCATCAGCACCATAAAGATTAATAACTAAGTCATAAAAACTAAGGGGTGGTGCAAAGACCATAATTAATAATAGAAGTCTTGAACCAAAAAATATCACCGTTACTAGCTCCCACATCAAACTGACCACTAAACTGCCCTATTCTAGTCGTGTCACTTGTCCAATAGTTTTGGTCAACGAAGTCCGCACCAGCGTAATGATACATAAAGCCCCACTCCGAAAATAATCCAGCACCTATTGTACGCAGGTAATTATTATTTTTTGATGGAGGTGTAGCGCCGATAGAGCCTTGGCAATTCGGACCTGAGCCAATACCAGAACAAACAGCGTTAGTCAGATCCTTAACCTGTGGCACACGATAACCCAAACCACTACACCAAGTTACCATATCAGGGTAGTGATATAATTCAGCCCCCCTAACTACGAACCATTTTTGCAGGACAAATCCATACTTAATTACCTCGTTCCCCTCTCTATCTCTCCCCACTAACTCAAAGGTCAGCGGTAACCTTGGCCTAGCAATTCGACTAGAATAAGGATTGAACCATTGATTTCTTGCCTCTGGACCTGTTAGTGTAACGCGAAATTCAACATCGCATTGGGCATTACATTTTGTTTTTCTTGTTACTGTAGCGGTAATTCCATCATGCGTAATTGGCGTTCCCCATGTTAATTCATCGGCATCTCCCCTTATGATTAAATCAAAATATAACCCATTTGCGCCCGTTGTCGGAAAATTTAGGTTATATGATCCCTGATCGGTTGATTGAACTAAGAACCCATAATCTGGGTGCCATATATCAGCAGGGCCAGCAAAATGGAGTCCACCCAGCTCAAGATTGGGCTTTACAAATTTAAGCTCCCCCCATTGTGACGATGGCAGTATTACGGCATCACTACGATTAATCCTTCGACCATTTTTAACGGGTAATGCCTGTAAACTCCATAAAGAAGATAATAATAACAATACCAATACTAACAGAAATTTTCGGAATAATTTTGATAATAATTTGGAAGATAACTTTGGAAATATAAACGTGGCGGGGCTAAAAATCCAACCAGTATGTTTATTTGATAAATTTAAGACATAGGTTTGCCAGTGCTGGTGTCTGGTGTCTGGTGTCTAAAATGATAATGCATTACGGTTCACCTGTCAAGTAAATTAATGATTTATTTTAATTTTTATATTTATTTGATTATTTAATAATCTATTCCTTTAAGGAGATTAAAGTATAGCCATTTTAAAAAAACTTGGCTAGTTTTTTATGCAATTTTTTAATTAGCATATGGTGTTAGGTTTTGTAAGCCTTAACTTTTGTGAATATCATGAATATTGGTGATAATTTCTAAACCAAGGAATTAGTGAATTACCTAACAACCAATGAACATATAATCCTTACCATGTTATAAGATGTATTACGCCCATAAAATCGTTCAGGTAGAGCATTGATTTTATTTAATTTTTTTATTTTCATTAAAATCAACCAGTTATACAGAAATTTCTATTTTTTATACAAAATACCGCCTACACGGCGGTAAACACGCTAATACAATATTATCAACGCTACCAGTGTTTCTAAACCGCCTACACGGCGGTAAACCAATGATGATACTCTCGTCGCTTGTTTCGCAATTTCTAAACCGCCTACACGGCGGTAAACTTTTTGATGTTCGCCGTAACCCTGTTTAACTGTTTCTAAACCGCCTACACGGCGGTAAACATAAATTGCCGGCCCCCGACACCATAAAAGCATTTCTAAACCGCCTACACGGCGGTAAACGAACGAATAGGACCAACCCGCCAAGCGCAATCTTTCTAAACCGCCTACACGGCGGTAAACGCGGTATCAGTCGGTGCGGCATTTTTTGCAATTTTCTAAACCGCCTACACGGCGGTAAACTAAATGATCATCCTTAATAAAATAATCCGACTTTTCTAAACCGCCTACACGGCGGTAAACAAAGAAAAGAGATTCTTAAAAAAATGTCAGATTTTCTAAACCGCCTACACGGCGGTAAACAAACGCCCGAAGACTTCGAAATAGAGTTATCGTTTCTAAACCGCCTACACGGCGGTAAACTATTAGAAACTATAGAGGTGGCACAAAAACGTTTTCTAAACCGCCTACACGGCGGTAAACTTTATCAGCTTGAAACAACAGATCCCGTGATGTTTCTAAACCGCCTACACGGCGGTAAACATTCGGATCTTAATTCTCTTGGTTCTATTAACTTTCTAAACCGCCTACACGGCGGTAAACTTCGGAGAGCGATTTGTAGAGGTTTTTAAAGCTTTCTAAACCGCCTACACGGCGGTAAACTGGCAAAAGAGGCTGATAATGGAACAGCGAACGTTTCTAAACCGCCTACACGGCGGTAAACAACGGCGTGACTACCATCATGTCAAACAGTGATTTCTAAACCGCCTACACGGCGGTAAACATTGGTTTAGTATGTACATTTCTCTTGCTGTTTTTCTAAACCGCCTACACGGCGGTAAACTAGAAGCCAATATACTATAATTCCATTTAGCAAAAGGCAAACAGGATTTTTTCTGTCAAAAACCCTTTTTTACAAGATATTATTAACCTTTTGTTTTTATTGATTTTAATTTATTGTTAAAAAAAAGGGTTAGCTAAATTTTATATTTTGAGGCAATTTTTAAATTGTATTTTCAAAAAATCCATCTAGTGAATTGATTTTATTTTAAATGTGAAATATTACTATGCATTATTTTTCTCACTATAAAAAATATGCTTTATTGCCAATAAACAATAATAAAATTACAATAATTTCACTTTAAACCACTTAAAGCAAAAAAAAATGATTACTTACCACGATGCTACATTAGAAGATTTACCATTTATTGTTGATGTTTATAATTCAACAATTGCTGGTCGCCAAGTTACTGCCGATACAGTACCTGTTTCTGTTGAAAGTCGATTGGAATGGTTTTACCAGCATAACCCTAACAATCGTCCACTTTGGTTAATTAAATATCAAGATAAACCTTGTGGTTGGATTAGTTTATCTTCGTTTTATGGTCGCCCCGCTTTTTATAAAACCGTTGAGATTAGCTTATATCTTCATCAAGATTTTCGTGGCAAAAAAATTGGTCAATTTATGGTGGATAAAATTGAACAATTTGCTAAACAGGCTGGAATTGAGGCAATTTTTAGCTATGTGTTTCGACATAACTTACCTAGTGTTAATTTATTTAAAAAAATGCAGTATCAACAATGGGGGCTTCTTCCAAAAATTGCTGAATTAGATAATGTTCAGCGTGATTTAGTGATATTAGGTAAACGGTTAGATTAACTGACCTCTATCGATAAAATTTACCTATTCAAAAGGATTTTTAATGAGCACCTTTAATGATATTAAATATTACGCCAGTCAATCTAAAATCACAACAACGCTGGTAGTAATCAATATTCTGTGTTTTTTTGCATTTCGGCTAGTTGATAGCCGTGGGTTTTCGCCATTATATGAAAATCATTTTTTGATTGATTGGGGAGCCGATGTTGCGGAGTTAACTTTTTCTGGCCAATATTGGCGCATGTTTACTAATTTATTTATGCATGTCAGTTTTACTCATTTAGCTATGAATATGCTGGCATTATGGAGCATTGGTCCTATTTTAGAACAGCGCATTCCTTGCCTTGCTTTTGTTGGCATTTACTTTTTTTCAGGGCTAGTAGGAAGCTTATCAAGCGATATTGCCACCATCAATCAAAATGTGATTAGCTGTGGTGCCTCGGGTGCTATTTTGGGTATTATTACCGCATTGTTGGCTTATTGTTTGGTGTTTAAAACCAATATACAAGAAATGCCAGTCAAAGCAATGCTGGTGAGTTTAGTATTAACTGCTGGGTTAGGGTTATTGCCATCTATCGATAATATGGCGCATATTGGTGGTGCTTGTGCTGGTTTTGTACTTGGTGGGGCTGTTTCGTTATGTATTAAAATGTTCAAATACCCAAGTAAGTTAACTCTGCTTATTATTGGTCTTGTATTTATTGTGACTACATTGGGGATCTATGTGCAATATATGCACTATGCTTTACCTAATGGTTATTATGTCTATTATTAATAATAAAAAGGCGCTGATTATCATTAAACAGCGCCTTATTTATACAAAAGCTATTTAAAAGCTATTTAAAATCCGTGCAGGCTCAATCTTACAAGCACGTTTAGCTGGATAATAGCTAGCAATTAAGCTAAGTAACATGGCAGTTATAAACACTATCACCACATCAAACAGATGAATTTCGGATGGTAAAAAATCGATAAAATAGATATTGCTATTTAAGATTTTATGCCCCATTAATGACTCAATAAAGCCCATGATGTTAGAAAGTTGCCATGACAGTATTACGCCTAAAATAACTCCAATTAGACTGCCAATTAACCCTGAAATCACCCCATACCATATAAAAATATGTTTGATTAAACGATTAGTTGCGCCTAGGGTCTTTAATATGGCAATATCACGCTGTTTATCTTTTACGGCAATGACTAAAGTCGATACAATATTAAAACAAGCCACGCCAATGACCACAATCATGGCCAGATACATGATTTGCCTAATCATTTGAATATCACGATACATAAAGCCAAACGTCTGTTCCCAACTATTAAATAACAGATCTTCGTCAAGCCTTAATGCTGCTTGACCAATAAGGTTATTGGATTGATAAACGTCTTTTACATTTACCATAATACCTGTAACGCTATCGCCCATATTTAGTAATTTCTGTGCATCTGTTAATGGAATTATTGCCATATTATTACTCAAGCTGCCACTTAATTCTAAAATCCCTACTACTTGCAAACGGACTCTTTTAGGTGGTTTGAGTTGATTTGGACTACTCGAAACAGGAATTAATAAAGAAACCCATCCCCCTTCACTCACTGATAAATTTTTAGCAAGCCCTGCTCCAATAATAATTTGTTGGCTATCGGGCTTAAAATCTTGCCATTTATTATTCAGTACATAATTCGGTAGTGAACTGAATTGCATTTCTTGTTCAGGGTCAAGACCTTGTACTTGCACAGCACCAAGCTTACTACCGTTTTCAATCAATCCAGTAAAATTAACAAATGGCAAGGCTGATACAATATTATTATTGTTTTTAAGTTCTTGTTGAACGTGTTGCCAATTATCTAAATTGCCGTATTTGGGATAGAATTGTCCATGTGGCACTACCGATAACACTCGATTGTGTAATTCACGTTCAAAGCCATTCATGGCACTTAAACCAATAATTAATGCCGCAATACCAATAGCAATGCTGAGTGTTGAGATAATCGAAATTAACGACACCATACCACTTTTACGACGCCCTTTTCGAAATTTTATGGCGGTAATTAAAGATAAATTCATATTAATTATCCATTAATTGTTATCTGATGATGCGCTATCAGAAAGTTGACCATCTCTCATCACCATTTGTTTATCAAGTTTATTGGCAAGCTCAAGATCATGTGTAACAACCAAAAACGCGGTTCCGTGTTCACGATTTAATTTAATCAGTAGCTCAAAAATAGAATCGGCTGTTGATTTATCAAGGTTACCCGTTGGCTCATCAGCCATTACTAAAGCGGGGTTATTAATTAATGCACGCCCTATTGCCACTCGTTGGCGTTCTCCACCAGAAAGCTCGGAAGGACGATGATTTGCTCGTTTGACTAAATTAACCGACTCTAGCATTGCCATAGCCCGTTTTTTAGCTTCGTTGGGTAAAACGCCGCCAATTAATAGTGGCATGGCTACATTTTCAAGCGCGGTAAAGTCAGGCAATAGGTGGTGAAATTGGTAAACAAAGCCAATTTCTTGATTACGTAGACGTGCCTTTTCTTGTTCAGATAATTGATTTAACTGATGTGATTTAAAAATAATTTCGCCAGATGTGGGATTATCTAAGCCACCAAGCAAATGCAGTAAAGTGCTTTTACCTGATCCTGAACTACCTATAATGGCGAGTAATGATTGTGAATAAATATCAAACGAGACATTTTTTAAAACCTCGGTCACCATTTTGCCTTCGTTATAAGTTTTATAAAGATTTTTGGCACTTAGTAATATTTGTGAATTATTCATAACGTAAAGCCTCGGCAGGTTGAATATTGGCTGCACGATATGCAGGATAAAGTGTTGAAATTAGCGATAACATAAGCAATCCAATAATAATTAAAATAATTTGCGATGGTTCAACCAATGAAGGTAGCAAGATACCAGCTAAAGATAAACCTAACAATTGCATGATTTCGTTTAAGTTAATAGCAAGTAGCAGTCCTAAGGCGCTACCTAATAACGTGCCAATTATTCCTGAACTTGCACCTTGAATAATAAAAATTAACATAATTTTAAAGCGAGACAGACCTTGTGTTTTTAAAATAGCGACTTCGCCTTGCTTTTCCATAACCAGCAAGCTTAATGAAGTAATAATGTTAAAAGCCGCAACAATCACAATTAGGCTAATAAGCAATCCCATGACATTTTTTTCCATTTTAATGGCTTGAAATAATTCACCTCGTTTAGCTCGCCAATCTTTAAAGACTAATCCTTCAGGTAATGGGGTGTTAGTTATCGAGGCAATATCAAGTGGTTTATCTAAAAATAGACGCCAACTGCTAATCATATTAGGAGGATAACGTAATAAGTTTTTAGCGTCAGATTGATTGACATAAATAAGCGTTTGATTGATATCGTGGTTAACCGTAAACAGTCCTACAATATTAAATAAACGCTGGGAAGGTATACGCCCAACTGGGGTAATTTGACTTGCATCTGTTACCATTAAACGTATTTTATCGCCAACGGTTACACCTAATTGATTAGCTAACGTTTGTCCAATGATAACATTGTACTGCCCTGCTTGAAGATCTAAGAGCGATCCACTATAGATATAATCATTAATAGGATCATCATCTTCTGGGTTAATGCCCATTAGTGTGCTTACAGTGATACTTTGCTCACTTTGCAAAACCACATCACTCGACACTAAAGGACTAATACGATTAACATCTTGAATCTGATTAAATTGCTCACGAGTAATGACCTTAGGATCTATCCTACCTTGTGGTGTTGTGATCTGGGCTTGAGGTAAAAACTTTAAAATACTACTTTGCATCTGATCTTCAAGCCCGTTCATGACTGATAAGACCACAATTAGACCAATTGAACCTAACATAATCCCAATCATCGACAACCATGATACAAAGCGACCAAACCCATCCGTTTTTTGCCCGTATACATAGCGCAAACCAATAAAAAATACTAATGGACGAAATATTTTTGACATAAACGTATATATTACCTGAAACTTTTTTACAAAGTTTTGCTAGTTAAATGCAAGGTGCTTATCATACAGGATTAAACAGTTATAGAAAACAACCTCATACTTACGTTATAATCTGACAATAAATTTTCAGCGACATCAACGAACTCATCATGTCTAAAACAGTTAATATTTCAAACTTAATTCCTCAAAAATCAGGTGAAGTAAAGCAAATTGGGCAGCTAGTTGGCTCTTCCTTATCACAATTTTGCGCTCAAGCTATAGATGCACATGAAGGTATAGTTGTGATTGTCACTGATGATATGCAACAAGCTTCGCGCATTCATGAAGAACTAAAGCAGTTTACATCCTTCCCGTCTATTATCTTTCCAGATTGGGAAACATTGCCTTATGACAGCTTTTCTCCTCATCAAGATATCGTATCAGAACGCTTATCTTGCCTTTATCATCTTGGACATTTAACCAAGGGGGCGTTAATTTTACCCATTAATACCTTAATGCAAAAAGTCTGTCCACAAAGTTATTTGGGTGGACATGTTTTTATGATGAAAAAAGGCTTACAAATTAGCCGAGAACATTTACGCCTTCAACTTGAAAATGCTGGCTATCGTTCAGTCAGCCAAGTTATGGAGCATGGCGAATATGCTACTCGTGGAGCACTTTTTGATATCTACCCCATGGGCAGTGATAAGCCTTATCGCATCGATTTTTTTGATGATGAAATCGACAGTATCCGTACTTTTGATGTCGAAACTCAACGTACCTTTGATGAAATTGCTGAAATACAATTGCTACCAGCCCATGAGTTTCCTTTCGATAAAACAGCTATTGAGTTGTTTCGTAGTCAATGGCGAGAACAATTTGAAGTTAGATTAGACTCAGAAAGCATCTATCAACAAGTTAGTAAAAATATTTTGCCAACTGGTATTGAATATTGGCAAGCACTGTTTTTTAACGAACCATTAACACCTCTATTTTCTTATTTTTTAACAAATAGCTTAATTATCAATACAGTTAATATTGAGCAATATGCTAACAAATATTGGCAAGATATTACCCAACGTTATGAAAGTCGCAAAGTCGATCCTATGCGACCATTACTTGCACCAAATGTTATTTGGTCTAAAACTGACGAGATTTTTGCCAATTTCAAAAACTACCCAAGAATGGTTTTATCGCATGCAATAACGATTGAATCAAATAAAAACGTTAATTTGCCTTATGTAGCATTACCTAATATTGCTATTGAGATCCAACAAAAAGATCCTTATTTGCAATTTCAAAAATTTGTTGAAAATTTTGCAGGAACAATCATCTTTTCGGTTGAATCAGAAGGACGCAAAGAGGCTTTACAAGAAATTCTTGGACGAATTCGTATTCATCCCACTACCATCAATTTACTTGATGAACGAAAAAACAGTGATAGCCGATTTTATTTAATCGTTGGAGCTAGTGAACAAGGCTTTATCAATCAGCAAGATAATTTTGCCTTTATTACTGAAAATGAGCTATTAGGACGACGAGTAGTTCGTCGTAAAAAAGAAAATAAACAAGCTATCAATACTGATTCACTTATTCGTAGTTTAGCTGAGCTAACACCCGGCAAACCCGTTGTCCATTTAGAACATGGCGTTGGTCGATATGCAGGACTTACCACATTAGAAACAGGTGGGATTACGGCTGAATATCTTATTCTATTATATGCCAATGACACCAAGCTTTATGTTCCTGTTTCATCATTAAATCTAATTAGCCGTTATTCTGGTGGCGATGAAGAGAACGCACCACTCAATAAATTAGGTACTGATGCATGGAGCAAAGCACGGCAAAAAGCGGCCGAAAAAGTACGAGATGTTGCTGCTGAATTACTAGATATTTACGCTGAACGTGAAAGTAAACCCGGATTTGAATTTAAACAAGACCGAGAGCAGTATGAACTATTTTGCCAAGGGTTTCCTTATCAAGAAACTGATGATCAACAAAATGCCATTGGGGCAGTAATTGGCGATATGTGCTCTCCTTATGCCATGGATAGATTAGTCTGTGGTGATGTTGGATTTGGTAAAACAGAAGTAGCGATCCGAGCTGCTTTTTTAGCCGTTATTAATCATAAACAAACAGCAGTTTTAGTTCCTACAACTTTACTTGCAGAACAACATTACGAAAGTTTTTGTGATCGCTTTGCAAACTGGCCAATTCGCATAGAAAGCCTGTCTCGATTCAAAACCGCCAAACAACAAAAAAGTATTATAGAAGCTCTTGGTGAAGGCAAAATTGATATTGTAATTGGCACACATAAATTGTTACAAGAAGATATCAAATGGAAAGATTTAGGCCTGTTGATTGTTGATGAAGAACATCGTTTTGGCGTCCGCCAAAAAGAACGAATTAAAGCAATGCGAGCAAACATTGATATTCTAACACTAACCGCAACGCCAATTCCAAGAACCCTCAACATGGCAATGAGTGGTATGCGGGATCTTTCTATTATTGCGACCCCTCCAGCTCGCCGATTAGCAGTGAAAACCTTTGTTAGAGAATATGATGATCTCGTGATTAGAGAAGCCATTTTGCGTGAAATTTTACGTGGTGGTCAGATTTATTACTTACACAATGATATTTCTGATATCGAAAAAGTAAGCGAAAAACTGGCAGAGCTGGTGCCCGAAGCACGAATTACCATTGGTCATGGGCAAATGCATGAACGCGACTTAGAGCGCGTAATGAATGACTTTCATCATCAACGTTTTAACATACTTGTTTGTACAACCATTGTTGAAACGGGTATCGACATTCCTAATGCCAATACCATTATCATTGATCGTGCCGATAAATTTGGTTTAGCCCAGTTACATCAGCTCAGAGGACGAGTTGGACGTTCTTATCATCAGGCTTATGCTTATCTATTAACTCCACATCCTAAATTACTCACTAAAGATGCAAAAAAACGCCTAGAAGCAATTGCCTCACTTGAAGATTTAGGTGCAGGTTTTGCTCTAGCCACACACGATCTTGAAATTCGAGGTGCTGGGGAGTTATTAGGCAGCGATCAAAGCGGTCAAATTGAGACCATTGGCTTTAACCTTTATATTGAGCTACTTGATGAGGCCGTCAAATCACTAAAAGAAGGCAAAGAGCCAACACTTGAATCATTAATCAATAATCAACAAACAGAAATTGAGTTACGCTTACCAACACTTATTCCTGATGATTTTATTCCCGATGTTAATACACGTTTATCACTATATAAACGTATTGCGAGTATCACCGATCTTATCGAACTCACCGATATTCAAGTTGAAATGCGAGATCGTTTTGGTAAATTGCCCGATGCAGTGCTTTTTTTACTAGAAACTACCAAAATCCGTTATCACGCAACTCAATTAGGCATTACTAAGATTGAATTTGGTGAAAAAGGCGGTTATATTGAATTCGGTAATAATAATAAGGTGTCAGTCAATTACTTAATTGAAATAATTCAAAAAGAACCAAAAAATTATCGCTTAGAAAGTTCAAATCGATTAAAATTACAAAAATCAGAATTGCAACGAATCGATCGCATTGAATATATTAAAAATTTGTTGTCTGATTTTGCAAGTCATCAAGAATGATAACTATAATTACAATAAACGACTAAGAGAGCCACAATGAAAAAGAGCACACTTACTATAGGAATAATTGCTGTATTAGGTATGGCTTATGCAGGTACATCATGGTACAGCGGTAATATGATTGAAGAGCATATTGATGACCAATTAGCACTAATCACAAACAAAGTTAACCTGTCCCAAGATCTTTTCACATTTTCCGTTACTAAAAACCATTATGACAAAGGTATTTTTTCAACAAAAGTACATCTAACAGTGACCGTATCACCACGTGAATCGACTATTCAAGGTAGTTATCCAAAAAACTTATTTGATGACGATGTCACTATCCATCATGGTCCTTTTCCTATTGCTGCGCTTGCAAAAGGGACTTTTTCCCCACAATTGGCTTGGTTACAATATGAAATGAGTCAACAAGCAAATCCAACACTTTGGAAACTAGCGGGCAATCGACCGTTTATTAGTGGACATACAAGCGTGAGTTATGACGAATATATTACCGTTAAACTAGCAAGCAAAGCGATTAAAGCCTCGCAAAACGAAATCCCAACCATTCATGATAGTATCTTAGATATCAGTAACGGCAGTTATACCTTTAGTAGCTATACCGATGGTTCTGACATCAAGGCTGAAATCAAACTGGATAAATTAGTTTTTCTTTCTGACGATACCCATCATTTTAACTTTGATGACTTTAAACTGTCATTAAAGCCACTGACTACCACAGAAGACATCGATTATGAATTTAATATTGGCAATATTAACTACAGTTTTGATAGCTATCTTTCAAAAGGGAATTTTAATATTGACAACTTAAAATCAAAAGGTCGTGCTAACTACAAAAATCGAAATATTGATGAGCAAAGCAGTATTGATAAAATTACATTAAATTTCAAATCATCCACACCGAAAAACGAATCAGTGATTATTGACAAAATTGTGATGAGTCAAAAAAATATCTTAAATGACAGCAATAATACAATTGAAGGTTCGCTTGTCAGTAGCATTGGTTCGATTATTTACGGTCAACAAAATCTAGGTAGTGGATCATTTGATATTGACTTCAAAGGGGTTGGTAGACAATTTTTCGATCCTCACTTTGAAACAACTGATCCTGACATAAGTGAGAGCGACAAACACAATATTGAATTTTCGTTAAATAGATTGAATTGGCACAATGCTAGTGGCGACATTAATGTTAACTTATTGTTTAATATATCAGAAATAAATAGCTCAAATACTGATGTAGAAAACTATGACAAAATAAATACACTTAAATTCAATCTCGAAGCTCCGTTTGATGTTTTAGCTAGTTTGTCCGCACAAATCCAAAACCCTAACACTAAGCAAGTTACATCAGAACAAATTGCAAAAGAAAGCGCTGTAATAAAAAACAATGCCAAAATGTTTTTTAGTAGATCACCATTTTTTATCTTTAATAAAGATCAAACAGAAGGTATCTATTCTAATGTGGAGTATACAAAAGGCAATCAAAGCGTAAAGGTAAATGGACAATTACTAGATAAAAAAGATTTTTTTGGAAATTTCTAATTTATTTTAGCGACACTAAAAAAATTATAAAATGTTTCAATGATATTGGTTAATTTAGCGATTATTTTAGATTCAAGCGTAGTAGTTAACAATATATGCACCATAATATGCTAGGGTACTTATTTAAACTTGTATAGGTGCATTTTACAAAAAATCAAAAAACTATCGCCTAGAAAGCTCAAATCGATTAAAATTATAACAACTAGGATTACAATTAATTTATCACTTTGAATATATTAAAAGTTTGCTGGTTGATTTTATAAATCATCAGGAATGATAATTTAAAATATAATAAATAACTAAGAGAACTATAATGAAAAAAACCACACTTGCTATAGGAATATTTGCTGTATTAGGGGTTGCTTACGTAGGCACTGCATGGCATACAGGCAACATGATCGAAAATAACATCGATAATGAATTGGTACAAATTACAAACAAAATTAATCAAACTCAAAACGATTTTACGTTTAATATTATAAAAAGTAATTATGAAAAGAATATCTTTTCAACTAAATTGCATTTAACTATTACAGCATCACTCCAAAATGCTACAGGCGACGATGCTCAACCTAAAACCTTATTTTCTGATGATGTTACTATTCATCATGGTCCATTTCCTATCGCTGCACTCGCCAAAGGAAGTTTTGCGCCTAAAATGGCTTGGTTAGAATATGAAATGAGCGAACAAACTAATCCGACACTTTGGAAGCTAGCGGGCAATCAGCCTTTTATTACAGGACATGCAGGTATAAGTTATGGCGAATATATCACTGTTAAACTAGCAAGCAAAGCAATAAAAGTTACCCAAAATGAAGTTCCATTCTTTCCAAGAATTGATAGTGCATTAGAACTTGGTGAAGGCAAGTACACCTTTGGTAGTTATACTACTGGCTCTGACATATCAACTAAAATTGAAATTGATAAAATTTTATTAACCTACCCTGCATCATTTAATTCAAAACCAGTTTCGGTTGTTATTAATAAATTCGTTATGGACGAAAAAAATGTCCTAAATGACGTCACCAATACTGTCGATGGATCATTTTCAAGTAGTGTAGATTCAATTATTTATGGACAACAAAATCTAGGTTATGGCTCGATAGATATTGATTTTAAAGGACTTGATAAACATCTATTCACTAATCAATTGGGAATAGGTTATCCTGACTCAGATGATACAGAACAAAAGCATTATATTAATTTTTCGTTAAATAAATTGAATTGGCACAATCCTGCAGGCGATATTAATCTTAACCTAATTTTCAGTATGTCTGATGTAGATAGTACAGCTATTGATGAAGCTGATTACGATAAAATTGACTCACTAAAATTAAAACTTGAAGCACCATTTGATGTATTAGCGTATACGTCCGCACAGATCGAAAACCCTAACTCTAACACGGTAACACCAGAACAAATTGCTAAAGCAAATCAAAACCTACAAATGATGTCCGCATTTTTCATTAGTAGCTCTCAATATTTTACTTCAAGCAATGGTAAAACCAAAGGTATCTATTCTGATATAAGCCTAACCAAAGATAGTGATGAAGTTAACGTAAATGGTAAAAAAGTAACAAAAGAAGAATTCTTTGAACAATTATAATTAGCTAATTTATTATTCAAATTAACCTATTTAGTTCCGCCACTAATTTTGGCGGAATCTTATTATTTTTAACTTAAGCAAAAAAATTTATGAATACAAATTCATCATCCACAACAGAAAACCAATTTAAACGAACCATGAAAACCCGTCATTTAATTATGTTGTCACTGGGTGGCGTTATTGGCACAGGTTTATTTTTTAATACTGGTTATATTATTGCTACTGCTGGGGCTATTGGCGCTATTATTGCTTATTTAATTGGTGCATTAGTTGTTTATTTAGTGATGTTGTGCCTAGGCGAACTGGCTGTCGCTATGCCTGAAACAGGTGCATTTCACACTTATGCTTCTCGCTTTATTAGTCCTGGCACTGGTTATACCGTTGCTTGGCTGTATTGGTTAACTTGGACAGTGGCACTTGGTTCAAGTCTAACCGCAGCTGGATTATGTATGAAGTATTGGTTCCCTACTGTTTCGGTCTGGATTTGGTGTTTAATTTTTTGTATCGTAATCTTTGCATTAAACATTATAACCGCTCAATTCTTTGCCGAAAGTGAATTTTGGTTTTCAATCATTAAAGTCATCACTATTATTATTTTTATTGTTGCTGGAGCTGCTGCTATCTTTGGTTTTGTTCCTATGAAAAATGACATGCCAGCACCTTTTTTACACAATATTACCGATAATGGCTGGTTTCCTAATGGTATAACACCAATTATCATGACGATGGTTTCAGTTAATTTTGCCTTTTCTGGTACCGAGTTAATTGGTATTGCTGCGGGCGAAACTCATAATCCCGAAAAATCGATTCCACTTGCCATTAAAACAACAATTTTAAGATTGATTCTCTTTTTTATTGGAACCATTATTGTGTTAGCCTCTCTACTACCTATGGATCAAGCTGGCGTTATTACTAGTCCATTTGTAATGGTATTTGAAAATATCGGTATTCCATATGCTGCTGATATATTTAATTTTGTTATTGTAACCGCTATTTTATCAGCCGCTAATTCAGGACTTTATGCCTCTGGGCGTATGATGTGGTCGTTGTCTAATCAAGGTACACTACCAAAGTGCTTTGCTAAATTAACCAATAAAGGTATTCCAATGATCGCTATTGCAGTAAGTATGCTTGGTGGATTGTTAGCGTTATTTTCAAGCGTGATAGCTCCTGATACTGTATTTGTAGCATTAACCGCTATTTCTGGCTTCGCCGTGGTAGCAGTTTGGTTAAGTATTTGCATTTCACATTACTTTTTTAGAAAGCAACTATCCGAAAATCAAAAAAATGCCTTAAAATATAAAGCACCATTTTACCCTTTTGTGCCAATTTTAGGGTTTATTCTGTGTTTGATTGCTTGCATTGGTTTAGCATTCGATCCAGAACAACGCATTGCGCTTTATTGCGGTATTCCTTTTGTAATTGTCTGTTTTATTGCGCATCACTTTACCCAATCTTATCAAAAACGAGCAGTAAAAAATGACAAGTTATAATCTAATTAGTGCACTATTCAAACAAAAAAATCACATTATTATTGATGGTGCACTAGCCAGTGAACTACAACGCCGTGGATGCGATCTTAATGATAGTCTATGGTCGGCAAAAGTATTAATTGAAAAGCCCGAACTGATCTATCAAGTTCATTATGACTATTTTAAAGCTGGCGCCGATTGCGCTATCACCGCCAGCTATCAAGCCACACCAGTAGGGTTTGAAAAAAAAGGAATTACGTTTGATGAATCTATCAAATTAATAAAAAAAAGCGTTGAACTTGCACAGCAAGCTAAACAGCAGTATTTGAATGAAACAAAGCAAAATAAAACATTATTGATTGCTGGGTCAGTTGGTCCCTATGGAGCATATCTTGCTAATGGGTCAGAATATACTGGCGACTATCAACTAACTGAAGCTGAATTTATTGATTTTCACCGTGATCGCATTCAAGCCTTGATTAATGCCCAAGTTGATATCCTTGCTTGTGAAACTCTACCTTCTTTTGCTGAAATTAAAGCGTTAGTTAAATTGATACAGCAGTTTCCAACTATCAATGCATGGTTTTCGTTTACATTAAAAGATGCCCAGCATCTTAGCGATGGCACACCATTATCACAAGTAATAGATTATTTAAATAACTTCGAGCAAATTGTAAGCCTTGGTATTAACTGCATTGCGTTAGAAAGTGTTACTCCAGCATTAGAAGTGCTAAATAAGCTTACAACCAAACCATTAATTGTTTATCCAAATTCAGGTGAACAATATGATCCAATAACAAAACAGTGGCACAAGAACCATCAACATGATTGCACCTTCAAAAATCAACTACCAATCTGGACAAAATTAGGTGCAAAATTAATTGGCGGTTGCTGTCAAACAACACCGAATGATATTAAAGAGATTGTGAGATTATTAAAGGATTATTAATTTTATTGTGATTGGATTTTGAGCATGAAGAACTATTGTTGTTTTGCCATAATATCTTAAACGGCTTCAAATCCAATCAAATTAAACCAACAAAACCATCAGTTAAACACTTGATTTTTATCTTCTATCAAGTTAAAGCCTGATAGTCCAGTCAATAATTCCCTAGTACAATGAAAAGCTACTGAACAATTAATTATTAAACTTAATTCATTTGATTATAAATCGCAATTAATAGCACTACAAATAAGTGCAATGTTCCATCCTAAATTTTTACTATCTATCATTTGAAGAAAGCAATTAACTTTTCTAAAATAAACCGACTCGTTTCACTTTTCTTGTTTTGGATGAATATGTCCATTTTTTAATAAATTACCGTATTAAGCAATTTATAAATAAATGAATACACAAATTTAATTGTAAGATCAGATTAAATAATATTTAATTGAATAATATCATTAAAAAGGCAGCTATATTAAAAAGCCGCCTTAAAATTATAGACAAAATTAAATTTACTTAGTGATTAAAAATTAACCTCAGTCCCAACAAAGTATCGTCTACCTTCTAAGGTTTTACCAAAATCATCGTTAGTTACATTTTTATCAAATAGATTATAAACACCAGCATAAACCTTAGCTTGTTTATGTATTTGATAAGATGCACCGATGTCCCAGAAAGTATAACCAGGATATTCAACTTTTGTGCCATCACGGTTATTAGACGATTCCATGCCATAATAGGCCATTTTTGTCCATAAATCCCATTGTTGGCTGACATACCAATCTAATTGAGTATTGAATTTTTGTTTAGGGGTTCGATTTAAAGATCGTCCTTTAAATTGCCCACTTTTTTGTTCTGTTTTTGTCCAAGAATAGTTAGATGTTAATAGGAAATCAGTAAATAAAGGCGTTTTAAATGAAAATTCAAAGCCTTTAAGATCAGCTTTGCCAACATTTTCACGGCCTTGTATAAAGTCAAACTTTTTACTATAACCATTCAACAAGCACTTGCTTCCTTTTTTACGATTACAAATATAATATGATTGAATTTTGTCTTTATATTTTGTGTAAAATGCAGTTGCAGAGGCATCAATACCATAATCATTGGTATAACCTAAACCAATTTCGAAATTATTTGTTTTTTCTGGTTTTAAATCTGGATTTCCAATAATTACACCATCAGAATATCCACCACCAGTAACTTGCCCCCAATCCGTCACCACATAACGTAATTGTGGTGTAGCATAACCAGTAGAATAACCGCCTTTTAACGTAAAGTTATCATCAATATTCCACACACTGTAAACTCTTGGGTTCCAGTTGCTACCATAATTTTCATCTTTGTTATAACGTAATCCTAATGTTAAACTCCAATTTTCTAAAATACGTAACTCATCTTCTCCAAATAACGCATAATTCCAACGATCAATTTTAGATAATGTCGTTTTTAGTTGATTTCCTTCGTCATGCAACTCTTGATAATTATATTTTCCGCCTAAAGTCAGCATGTTAATACTAAAAGGAATAGTAACACGTGTATCTACATCCGTATTACGAATTTTCATGTTCCTTTTTGGGTTATTATTTCCTTCATAAGAGACAAATGAAGTTGTAGAGACATCACCAAACAAACCATTATGTGTTAAAGCAAACGTATTTCGTCTATTATCTCTATTAAAATCACTTCTAGATTTATCTCTTGTTTTTCCTGCAGTTGCATTACTATTTTGTAAAGCTCGTCCAAAATCGAGATCAAATTTTTGTGTGTCTGTAGCATTTAAAGACAATTTACCATTTAAACTACGTAATTTTTGTCCTGCATGACCAGCAAGAAATTTATCTTCATGACGATTTGAATACTGCCCATAAAGTTGTATACCTAAAACGTCATCAATAATCGGTCCCATGGTCGAAAAACTGCCAGTATATGTATCTTTTTCTTTTGAACGATAAGGAATAACCGATTCTAAACGTATACCACTTTGCCATTTATTTGACACTTTTTTGGTAATAATATTAACAACCCCTCCCATCGCATCAGAACCATATAATGACGACATAGGGCCTCGCACAACCTCAATACGTTCAATTGCCGTTAATGGTGGTAACCATCCTTGTTCAAATCCTGAATTATCACTATTTGGTCTTGTTTCGCGGGTACTAACCTTTTTGCCATCTACTAATATTAGGGTATATTTGGCATCCATGCCTCGAATACTAATATCAGTAGAATCACCACCACCAGTAATATTTACTCCAGGAATATCCTTCAACGCATCTGTGACATCACGATAAGGTTTTTTTTCAATTTCTTCTGGTGTAATTACCGAAATGGTAGCCGGTGCTTCTTTGACTTGTTGAGAAAACCCCGATGCAGTAACAACCATGGTGTCAGTATCTGAATTGCTAGCTGCTATAGCAGCTGTCGATAATGACAACAAAATACTAGTATTAATGACATTTGTAGCCAATTTAATCTTCTTTTTTGCTTTCATTGTTATAACCCTATTATTTATAATGACATTTATAGATTTATAAGATATATGAAGACTACACTATATGAGAATGATTATCAATATCTTTAAAAAATTATTTATAGCTAGACAAATCCTTTTTGTTAAATGATAATAATTATCATTTATATAAAAACAGGAAAATTGAGATGAATAAAAAGAAAAAGATATTTTTAAGTAGTATTGCATCGATTATATTAAGTTTAACTGGTTGCCAATCAACGACAACAATGAGTGTAACTGCCAACAACCAAACGGTACAAGTTCCTAAGTTGCCCGAAAAAGTTGTTGTCATGAACTATGGGGCATTAGATACTTTAGAGGCGCTAGGTAAAGGTTCGATAGTTGTTGCAACTCCACTATCAGTTATCCCTTCTTATTTGCAACAATTTAACAAAACATCAATTACCGATACAGGCAATATGAAAGAACCCAATATTGATGCAATCAGACAAGTTAAGCCAGATTTAATTATTATTGATGGCCGTCAAGCTAGTAAAACTGAAGATCTATCTAAAATTGCACCAGTCATTAATTTAAGTGTTAACGCCCAAAATTATGTTGAATCAACCAAAAATCATATCCACCTACTGGCAAATATTACAGGCACAGAGAGTAAAGCTGATAATATTATTCAGTCATTAGATGAAAAAATTCAACATGCCCGAGCAGTAGCCGAAGCTAGTTCTAAAAAAGCTATTGTTGCTATTCATAACGATGGGAAGATGATTCTTATCAATTCAAGCTCAAGCGCGGCATTGATTCACGATGTACTAGATGTTAAACGAGCGGTACCACTCACCGTTATGCCCGCAAATAACTTAATAGGCAAACCAAAACCAATTTTTATTGATGATAATTACATTAAATCAGTCAAACCTGATATTATTTTTGTTGTTGATCGTAGCAAAGCAATCGGCAATCAAGGTATGGCTGAGCACTTTTTTTCACAAAAAGTATTAAACAAAAGCAAAACACAGGTTGTTTATTTAACTCCTGATCTTTGGTATTTGTCGGGTGGTGGTGCTGAAAGCATAGATCGTCAAATTGACGAAATCATTAATGCATTAAAATAATATAACTTGATTGTTAACTTTCTATTTTTTAAATAGCCTTTATTGTCAATAAAGGCTTTATTTTATACTGATAAATATCAGAGAAATACTTAATAAATAATCCTTTTTATTCAAACGAACTACTTTCCGAGTTATTACTAATACTTAATAGATAAGCCAAAGCATTGTTAATGTAAATTTGAAATTAGAAAATCGGTATATTAACTATGATGAAATGTGATAAAATGCCGACTTTATTTTGATTTGTAAACGATAATTAACAAATATAGTTTATTGAATTCTCAAACAATACCTCTTTAATATAACACACTATTATAAATACTATGAATATGTTACCCCCTACAATTGGATTTGTGAGCCTTGGCTGTCCTAAAAATTTAGTTGACTCTGAGCGAATTTTAACCGAACTGCGTACACAAGGTTATCAAGTCGTACCTAGCTATGACAATGCCGATCTAGTCATTGTAAACACTTGTGGATTTATTGACAGTGCAGTGCAAGAATCTCTAGAAGCAATCGGCGAAGCTCTTAATGAAAACGGCAAAGTCATTGTAACTGGATGCCTTGGTGCCAAAGAAGATCAAATTAGGACTGTACACCCAAAAGTACTTGAAATATCAGGTCCACACAGCTATGAAGCGGTACTAAATCATGTTAATAAATATGCACCAAAACCTGCTTATAATCCATTTACCAGTCTAGTCCCCCAACAAGGTATAAAACTAACACCAAAACATTATGCTTACCTAAAAATTTCTGAAGGTTGTAATCATAGTTGTACATTTTGCATTATTCCATCATTACGAGGTGAAATGATTAGTCGCCCTATTGGTAACGTACTTGATGAAGCAAAACGTCTAGCCGACAGTGGTGTTAAAGAATTATTAGTTATTGCACAAGACACTTCAGCTTACGGCGTTGATATCAAAAACAGGACCAGTTTCTGGAATGGAATGCCATTAAAAACTGATATTCAAACGCTTTGCGAACAATTATCAAGTTTGGGAATTTGGGTCAGATTGCATTATATGTATCCTTATCCAAGTGTCGATAATCTAATTCCATTAATGGCAGATGGTAAAATTTTGCCTTATTTAGATGTGCCATTACAACACGCAAGTCCAACAATTTTAAAATCAATGAAACGACCTGGAACCATTGAAAGAACCTTAGAACGTATCCATAAATGGCGAGAAATCTGTTCTGATATCACGTTACGTTCAACCTTTATTGTTGGTTATCCCGGCGAAACAGAACAAGATTTTGAATTACTGCTCGACTTTTTATCACAAGCGCAATTAGATCGCGTTGGCTGCTTTCCATACAGTCCTATAGAAGGTGCTGAAGCCAATAAACTTGCCGATCAAATTCCTGAAGCAATAAAACAAGAACGTTTTGATCGCTTTATGCAACTACAACAAAAAATCTCAACGCAAAAATTACAAGCCAAAATTGGCAAAACGCTAGCTGTCATTATTGATGAAGTTGATGGTGAAGGTGCAATAGGTCGTAGTATGGCTGATGCCCCTGAAATCGACGGCGTTGTTTATTTAAACGAAGAAAACCAAGTCAAAGTCGGTGATATTGTTCAGGTTAACATTGAGCATTCCGATGAGTACGATCTATGGGGAACGGTTAAACGTTAATTAACACCATGAAACAACATTATAAACACGAAGTAAAAAATCTGGTTAAATTGGCAGTTCCGGTGCTAATTGCGCAAGTATCGCAAACTGCGATCACCTTTGTTGATACTATCATGGCAGGCAATTATAGTAAAACGGCACTTTCTGGGGTAGCCATTGCTGTCTCGATATGGCTACCTACCATCTTATTTGGGCAAGGTTTACTCACTGTTTTAACGCCAATTATTTCAAACCTAAATGGTGCAGCTAAACGAAACCAAGTTGCCGATCATACTCGGCAAGGCGTTGTCATCGCATTGGTATTATCAGTGCTTATGATGTTAGTTCTCTATCATTCCGACCTAATAATAAACTTAAGAAGCTCGGACGATCACCCTATTGATCCAGAAATGATGGACGTGGCAACCAAATTTTTACGTGCCATAATGTGGGGTGTGCCAGCATTCTTGCTTTTCTTGGTCTACCGCAATCAATGTGAAGGGCTATCAAACACAAAGCCAGCCATGGTGATTATATTCATTGCCCTTCTTGCCAACATTCCAATTAATTACGTTTTAATCTATGGAAAATTAGGCTTACCTGCTTTTGGTGGGGTCGGCTGTGGCATTACAGCGACAATCATCTTTTGGCTCATGTTTATATTAATACGCTTATATACACTCACTAGCGCAAGCCAACGCGACATTCGCCTAACACCAATCACCAAACTAGTTGATTTTGCTATAATCAAAAAAATTGTTGTGCTTGGTACTCCTCTTGCTCTCGCTTACTTTTTTGAAATGAGCTTATTTGCTGTGATTGCATTATTAATTGCCCCATTAGGTCAAATAACCGTTGCTGCACATCAAATTATATTCACCATCAGCAGTTTAACCTTCGCTATTCCATTATCTCTTGGGGTTGCTACTAGTATTCGTGTCGGTTATTTACTGGGCAAAAGAAAACCAGTTTTAGCCAAACAAACTTCTTACATTAGTTTAGCCATATCCTTAGCAATCGCCATTATAGTTGCATTAATTTTAGTTATTTTTAGTTCACAAATCATCACCATATTTACACAAGAAAATGCTGTAATTGCTATTTGTATGCAACTTATTATTTTACTCGCTATTTATCAAGCGTCTGACTATTTACAAGTAGTAGCTAGTAATGTGCTTCGAGGTTATAAAGACACTAAAAGCATTTTTTTTATTACTCTACTTTCTTATTCGGTAGTCGGATTGCCAGTTGGTTATGTTTTAGGATTAACCGACCTAATCATTCAACCAATTGGCGCAGCTGGTTTTTGGATAGGTATTATATCAGGACTTGCTGTTGCGGCATTACTATTAATAGCTAGGATGATCTATATTCAAAAACAACCCGTTGAAGTTATTTTAGAATGGGCATCAAAGTAAAATCATCTATATAAAAATTTAATAATATAGAAAGGATTAACTACATTTTTATAATAACCAATTATTGAATTTTCAATAATTAAACAAAAAATGGGTTAATCCTTTTGATTAATACTCATTATTTAAATAAAAAAACGCCATCAATACTTTCACTGATGGTGTTTTTTAGTATAATAAATTAACTATTTCAATAAACTATTTGCCTGAGCTATTACATTTTCAACAGTAAAGCCGAATGCTTTAAATAGTTGATCAGCTGGACCTGACTCACCAAAGCTTGTCATGCCAACGACTTTGCCGTTAAGACCAACATATTTATACCAGTAATCGCTGATACCAGCTTCAATAGCTAGGCGAGCTGTCACTGATGATGGCAATACTGACTCTCTATAAGTGCTATCTTGTTTATCAAACGCATCAGTTGATGGCATTGACACAACTCGCACTTTTTTACCCGCTTGTGTAAGTTGATGATAAGCTTCAACTGCAAGTTCTACTTCTGAACCAGTAGCAATAATTATCAACTCTGGAGTACCAGTACAATCATTTAAGATATAACCGCCTCGATAGACATTGGCTAATTGTTCAGCTGTACGTTCTTGTTGTTTTAAATTCTGTCTTGAGAAGATTAATGCAGTTGGACCATCTTTGCGCTCAATACCATACTGCCAAGCAATAGCTGACTCCACTTGGTCACATGGGCGCCAAGTACTCACATTTGGCGTAACTCGTAAGCTTGCCATTTGCTCGACGGGTTGATGCGTTGGTCCGTCTTCACCCAAACCGATTGAATCATGAGTATAGACAAATAAAGAACGTATTTTCATTAACGCAGCCATACGAACGGCATTGCGTGCGTACTCCATAAACATTAAGAATGTTGCACCATAAGGAATAAATCCACCATGTAAAGCAATACCGTTCATGATTGCTGACATACCAAACTCACGCACACCATAATGGATATAGTTACCATCAGCATTAGCTAAAATTTCTTTAGAGCCTGACCACATGGTTAAGTTACTTGGTGCTAAATCTGCTGAACCACCTAAAAATTCAGGTAAAGCTGGCGCAAATGCTTCGATAGCATTTTGAGATGCTTTACGAGTTGCAATAGTTGCTGGATTTGCTTGTAGTTTATTCACTACATCGTTAGTGATTTGAGTCCAATTTGCTGGCAAATCACCATTAACACGACGTTTGAATTCTTTCGCTAATTCAGGATAGACCTTAGCATAAGCATCAAAACGAGCATTCCATTCATCTTCTACTTGTTTACCTTTTGCTTTCGCATCCCAAGCATCATAATAATCTTTAGGAATTTCAAAAGCAGGATAATTCCAACCTAATGATTTACGGGTTGCTTCAATTTCAGCATCACCTAAAGGTGCACCATGACTTTCATGGCTACCTGCTTTATTTGGCGAACCAAAACCAATTACCGTTTTACACATTAGTAGTGATGGTTTATCACTTACTGCTTGCGCTTGTTCAATCGCTTGTTTTAAGGCTTTAGCGTCATGCCCATCAATACCACGAATAACATGCCAACCATAAGATTCAAAACGTTTTGCGGTATCATCAGTAAACCAACCTTCTACCTCACCGTCGATTGAAATTCCATTATCGTCATAAAATGCAATTAGTTTACCTAGCTTTAATGTGCCTGCTAATGAACACACTTCGTGCGATATTCCTTCCATCATACAACCATCGCCCATAAACACATAAGTATGGTGATCAACAATTGTATGACCTGCTTTATTAAATTGTGCCGCTAATGTTCTTTCTGCAATTGCCATACCTACAGCATTGGCAATACCTTGCCCAAGTGGACCTGTGGTTGTTTCGACACCTGGCACATAACCATATTCAGGGTGTCCTGCAGTTTTTGAATGCAACTGACGGAAATTTTTAAGATCATCAATCGTCACATCATAACCAGTTAAATGCAATAGGCTATAAATCAACATAGATGCATGACCATTTGATAAAACAAAGCGGTCACGATCAGCCCATTTAGGATTGGTTGGATTGTGTTTTAAAAAGCCACGCCAAAGTACTTCGGCCATATCCGCCATACCCATTGGCGCACCAGGATGGCCTGATTTTGCTTTTTGCACGCCATCCATGCTTAATGCCCTTATCGCATTCGCCAGTTCGCGGTGAGATAGTGTGGTTGCATTCATGTCATCATCTCCAAAAAATTTTGAGTTTAAATTTGATAATACCTGCAAGGTTAACATCACTTGCAAAATCGTTATTTAAATTAACGAAAGAAAATAGCATAAAAATGGGGAGCATACTCCCCAATTGTTTTATATGATTATAACAATGCGCCAATCATATCTTCTAATTTGCCTTGATCTACGGCAAAAGCACGAATCCCTTCGGCTAATTTTTCAACTGCCATAGCATCGCTATTATGTTGCCATCTAAATTCGGCCTCAGTCATTGGCGCAGGACGAGCAACTATGGTTTGATTTGGATTGAGCTTCTGTACAACAGGCGTATTTGATTGTTGCATTTCGGCCAGTAAGTTAGGCGAAATTGTCAATCTATCACAACCTGCTAATGCTAAAATCTGATCGACCTTACGGAAGCTAGCCCCCATAACAATAGTTTTATAACCGTGTTGTTTATAATAATTAAAGATATTACGCACAGAAATTACGCCCGGATCTTCATCCGCAACATAAGGTTCGATTGATTTTTTAGCTTGATACCAATCATAGATTCGGCCCACAAAAGGCGAAATTAAAAATGCATTTACTTCAGCACAAGCACGTGCTTGTGCGAACGAAAATAGCAAAGTTAAATTACAGTTTATCCCTTCTTTTTCTAGCACTTCAGCCGCTTTAATACCTTCCCAAGTTGAAGCAATTTTAATTAAGATACGTGACTTATCAATACCCTTTTCTTCATAAAGTGCAATAATTTTACGTGCCTTTTCAATACATCCTTGTTTATCAAAAGACAAACGAGCATCCACTTCGGTCGAAATACGACCAGGAACTGTTTTTAAAATTTCGGCGCCAATATTAACTGCAACCTGATCACACGCATTAACTAATTGTTGTTCTTTACTGCCACCAATTTTTTTCGCAGTTTCAACTGCAGAATCAATTAAATAACGATATTGAGGAAGTTGCGCTGCTTTCAAAACGAGGGAAGGATTGGTTGTTGCATCTTCGGGGGAAAACTGCTTAATAGAATCGATATCACCAGTATCGGCTACCACTACAGTTAATTTTTTAAATTCATCTAATTGACTCATACATTTTATCCTCATACAACGTTTTACTATAATGAAAGTATAATAACATTTATTCAACAATAAAACGACTTTGTCATGAGGTGGTCATTAATCTATCTTGTTGTCAAAAATCAGACAGGCTGAAAACATAAAATGTAGCCTCAGACTCTGATAATATAGAATCACTTATCCATGTTTGCTAGCTTATCCATACAAATAAAATTAATTCTGTGAATTTAATCACAAAATCAAATCAGCGTTAATTAGCATCATTTATCTATGATGCAACAAAATAATTGACAACACATTATAAATGTAAAAAGTTACTGATTCATGATTCAATTAAACCCAAACATATTCAACATTACCAGCTAAGTGACAGTTTGAACAAGAGTGACACTTATTAGTTTGGCAAAACAATAGCTGATCTTGTACTATGAGCTTTATCATCCCTTTTTTAATCCAAAACCCTAACATCTGCTCAGCTGCACTTTCAGGTAAACGAAAATGGCGTGCAACATCTTGCAATGGTACACGGCCTTTTAATTGTACATAATCACGAATCGACGTTATTAACATAGCAATAATCCGATAATTAAAGTTACGAAAAATCACAAATCTTTTCTCTATCTATATTTTTACAAATTAGCTAGCCAGCTACTTACTGACAGCATGATGATTCTTTACACTGTTGTAGATTCGGTTCCGTTTGTTGGTTAAATGATGAATATCGCCCTAAAATACGCATAAACAATAGTGCTACAACAATAAATACACTACATCCCAAAAGCCACCAACCTGCCATAGTAGAATGCCCAAGCAAAGTAAATTGATAATAAATCGTTGCTGTTAGCCATGCGATAGTAAAAGTCCAAATTGCCACAAATATCATCCATCTAAAACCAGCCTCTCGGTACACAGCTCCTAATGCAGCAGCACAAGGTGTATAAAGTAAAATGAAGATCAAATAACTCATCGCATTCGAAGACGAACCAAAAGCGCCCTTGATTTGAGAAATTGTTACCGAATTTACATCCAAATCAGACTGAAGTGAATCAATATTTTGTGAAACTGTATTAAACCCTAGTGGATCTAATACTGCATCTGATAGATCAACTAAATTCTTAGGAATCGTTGCCAACGCATCTACAATCCCTTGTGATAAATCAAATGACTTGGTTGCTTGCTCATTGTCATCGCCCATCGAATAAAGCGAATTAAGCGTTGCAATCACCGACTCCTTAGCAAAAATACCCGTAAAAATTCCCACCGTTGCGGGCCAATTATCGTGTTTAATCCCCATTGGTGCAAATGCTGGAGTGATTGTTTGGCTAACAACAGAAAGCATAGAGTCCTGCGAACTTTCGTGTCTAAACGAACCATCACTCCCCCATGAATTAAGCATACTTAATATTGTTACCATCAACACAATGGCTTTACCTGCTTTAAAAATAAACGACTTTAAACGTTGCCAAGTTAAACTAATTAGACTACTTAAAGTCGGAATACGATACACTGGCATTTCCATAATAAACGGTGTTAATGAACCTTTTAATAGCGTAAATTTAAGTATAAATCCGGTTATCATTGCCACAACTACACCAAGCAAATATAAGGCAAACACCACTAAAGAAGCATTTTTAGGGAAAAATATCACAGCGAATAAAGCATACACCGGCAATCTTGCTCCACATGACATAAAAGGAATCATACAGATCGACATAATACGATCACGTGTACTTTCTAACGTTCGCGTGCCCATAATGGCTGGCACACCACAACCGAATCCCACTAACATTGGCACAAATGCTTTTCCCGGCAAACCAATGCAACGCATCAGCCGATCGATTACCATTGCTGCTCGCGCCAAATAACCAGAATCTTCCAAAAAAGATAAACAAAAAAACATCGCCCCAATGACAGGAATAAAAGTTGAAACAGTTTGAATGCCGCGGCCAATCCCATTAGCTAAAACAGCCGTAAGCCAATTCGG
Source organism: Gilliamella sp. BG3 (assembly GCF_046635605.1). Classification (NCBI taxonomy): domain Bacteria; kingdom Pseudomonadati; phylum Pseudomonadota; class Gammaproteobacteria; order Orbales; family Orbaceae; genus Gilliamella; species Gilliamella sp. BG3. The sequence goes on along the minus strand of NZ_JBIDFE010000003.1, from coordinate 134,218 downwards.
TGCATTGATAGCATGAAGTAACTGCGTTGTGCCATCGACAAAGATAGTACCACACAGCACATCAAAAAAATCAATAAACACAGCCCCAAAATTAATTGCTAGCATAAACATGGCATACATTGCGAGTAAAAAGAACGGAATACCAGTAATACGCCCTAAAGTAATATTATCCAATATATCTGAAAATCGACGACTAAGTTCACGTGGTTTATCAATCACTTTCTTACAAATTGTATCAATCGTATCATAACGTGCACTAGCAAGCGCCACATCAATTTCATTATCACACCATTTTGCAAGCAATGAACGGCAGTTTGCAAACATCTCTTTTTCGCATTCGAGTAAGTTATAACGCGAATCATCTAATAACGCATCCATCAATTGCCAACGATTGAATTGATGCACAACACTATCATCTGGTAACTCACAAATACAACGATTAATCACCGCTTGCTGATCATCGCCAAGCAAATCAATCGACGGTTGAGCTACTTGTGGCGTGATTACCATGTTTTCGATTTGTTGATAAAAGCACGATAGCCCCATTTTTTGGGTTGATGATAATGCCACAACAGGGCAACCTAACAGTGTTGACAACATATCAACATTAATCTGTTCGCCCATGGCTTTAACTGCATCCATCATATTTAATACAACAATCATTGGCACTTGCAAATCAATTAACTGACAAGTTAAATACAGACTACGTTGCAAATTAGTTGCATCCATAATATTAATAATAACACTATCACTATCAGACAACACAAACTGACGTGCGATAAGCTCATCTTGTGAAACACTAAGTGGGTCTGGTTCGATCGAATATGTACCAGGCAAATCAACGACTTCATATTGTGCATTATGATAAGTAAAAACACCTGTCTTACGTTCAACAGTCACTCCAGGCCAATTTCCTACACGTTGCTTTGAGCCAGTTAATAAATTAAATAATGTCGTCTTACCACAGTTAGGGTTACCAATTAATGCTATCTTCATTTACTTACCTCCATAACTTCAATAGCTTGTGCTTCTTTACGACGCAAACAAAGCCAAAATCCACGCATTTTAATTTCAATCGGATCACCAAATGGTGCAACTCGCACAACCAGAACCTTACACCCTGGTGTAATCCCCATTGCAAGTAACTTTCGACGAAAAGGTAACGATTCGGGTAACAACCTAGTAATAACCGCCTCGTGGCCTAAAGGTAACTGGTTAAGAGTAAAAAATGACATTACGCTTCCTAAAAATGACAACAGTGCTGATATAAATAATCATATAAAATTAAAAATACATATTTTAGAAAGAAATGAAGTTATTTTTAGTGTAAAAATGCGAATTATTCTCAACAAAAATAAATAAACAGTAAAAAAATAGTAAATATAATTAAACAATAAAAAATACAAACCTTCGCTGTGTTGTGTTTCTAAATAGGTAAAATAAATACTCACGATGTAAATACCCCAAACTTAGTACACTCTCACGTAGAAAATTAAGCTGCCTGTTTTCGTGTTTTTAATTCAATAGGCATCATATTATTTGATGTCTTATGTGTAAGATATTACTAATATTGTTTACGGTAATTTGAGAAACTACTGTAATAATTAGTCGTAAAAAACAAAATTAGCGCTTTATCACCAGCAAGCGATATGGCGTTTATATCATAAAGAAAAAACGACGGCCATTGATTTGGCTAAACGCTATTACAAAACCTATCCAAGCAAAATGCTACAGGTTGATACCAAAGGTTTATCTTTACTTATAAATCAAACGAAACAGCAAACTAGAAAAATTATTTTCTAGTATTAACATGATTTTTTTGTTTTTTTACTTAAACACGGTGTTTTCCTGAAACTTTTTGACAAAAATTGGACAGTCTTTGTTTGTTAGATAAATATTTGTTTAGATAAACTGCGTGATAATCGCTGTATCAAGCAAAAATGTACCAATCCCACCTGTCAAACCGATGTGAAAGCCGAAAGAGTGATACAAACTTTGAATTGCGATGTGGCATAATCGGCAAATATTTAGCGATTCAAAAGATAGAAAACAAAAACTTAAACGCTTTATTAATTTTTATTATACCATTAAACCCCATAAAGCGATTTCAGGCAAAACGCCTTATGAGTCTTTAGAGGATTATTTTAATTATGAAGTGTAAACAACTCGGCGTTTTCATACAGATTAAGAACTAAATGCTAAAAGCTAAGGTGCGGTGCAAACGACACGGCGGACGTTGAAGGCAACGGTGAAGCGGACGTCGCCATCGCCCGGGTCGGCATCGAACTGCTCGCTACCTGCTGCGTCGCTCGTCCAGTGGAAGTAGTTGATGAAGCCCACATCAGTGTTGTAGTGGGACATGGAGCCCCACTCCGTGAAAAAGCCAGCGCCTATGTGACGCTGGTAATGATTACCTGATGAACTAGGTGTGGCGCCTACTAAGCCTTGACACCAACTTCCTGAACCCAAACCAGGACAAACTGCATTGGTTAAATCTCTTACCCGTGGCATTCGATAACCCAAACTATTACACCATGCTAAATGGTCACTATAAGTTTTCAATCGATCACCCCGATTGACGAACCACTGCCTTAATACAAATCCATATTTTACTACCTCAACGCCATATATATCTCTACCCACTAACTCAAACGTCTGCGGTAACTGTGGCTTAGTAATTAGGCTAGGATTTGGATTATCCCATTGATTTCTTGCCTCTGGACCTGTTAACTTAACACGGGCGACAACTTGTCCCCAATCCCCCTTATCCTCCCAAGGAATCCAATAGTCATTATTAGCTACAACATTTGTCACTGTTGCAGTAATTCCCTCATGCGTGACAGGTGCCCATGTCAATTCTTCTGGTTCTATTCCTGTTATGAGTAAATCAAAATATAAATTATGCGCACCTGTAGTCGGAAAATTTAGGCTGTATGATTCAGGATTGATTGATTGAACTAAAAAGCCCTTCTTAGGATTCCATATGTCAGCTGGACCTGCGTATTCGTCATTACCCAAAAATAGATTCGGCCTTGCATACTTGATAACTGGCGACTCTGGTAGCATTATTGCATCACTACGATTACCCGCTCGATACTTTTTGCCATTCGCCTGTACATTCCATGACGATGACAATAATAACAATGCTAATACTAGCAAAGCTGTTTTAGGTGATTTGAGCGATAATTTCGATAATACGTTGAGAGATAATTTGGAAGATATAAATAAGTTTTGTGTAAAAACTCGTCGAATAGGATTATTTGATAAATTTAAGACATAGGTTTGCCAGTGCTTGTGCCTTGTGCCTTGTGCCTAAAATGATAATGCATTACGTTCCTCGTGTCAAGTAATATTTTGTTTTATTTGAATTTTTATAATTATTTGCTTATTTAATAAGCTTGTTTTCCTACAGCGATAAAAGTATAACCATTTATAAAATAGTTGGCTAGTTTTTTGGCGGACTTTTTTGTAAAGAAATGTAAAGATGAAAACTGATCCTCGCCAAAAAAGTGGACAAAAGTCACCTCTATGATATAAACAAAAATCATAGGAGACAAATATCATGGTCAAAAAATTTAGTATCGAATTCAAACAACAATCAGTGGATTATGCGTTATCTAATGCACACCTTTCTATCAGCGAACTTGCCAATCATCTAGGTGTGGGTAAATCAACCCTAGATAAATGGATTAGGCAACTTTCCCCGAATAAAACTAGCCGTCGAGAGTTAACCGCTGAGCAACAGCGGATTATGGCGTTAGAAAAAGAGATTAAAGAACTGAAAATGGCTAATGATATACTAAAAAAGGCGCATGTGCATATCATCAACAATCCAAGTCGGTGAAGTACACTTATATGAAAAATCATTTAACCAGCTATCCGGTTACTAGGATATGCTCATTACTTTGTGTCAGTTCATCGGGTTATTATGCTTGGTTAAAAAGAGCAAACAAATCAGCTAAACTCAGCGAGTATATTCAAAAACAGTATTGGCAACATAAAGCCCGTTTGGGTGCGCTAAGCCTGCTTCATGATGTTAGGGATACAGGCTATTTAGTGTGTAATACATTAAAGCAAACTTTGTTTCGGCGTCACTTTCCTAAAAATGTCTTCATTCATAGTGACCAAAGAATTCAATATTCCAGTGCTGATTTCAAGCAATTATTGTTACAATATGGACTAAGGCAAAGTATGAGTCGAAGAGGAAACTGCTTTGATAATGCTGTTGTTGAAAGTTTTTTCATACACTCAAACCCCATATTATTCATTGTTGTTACTATAAAACGAGGATGCAGGCTAATAAAGCACTATTTGAATATATTGAAATCTATTATAATCGTATTCGTCGTCATTCAGCCAAAGGCTAGATATCGCCGCAGCAATATGAATAGCAATTTTACCAAAACAATAAAATGATAGCGGTGGGCACTGTCTAATATTTTTGCAAAGATCAATTATTACTTTGATAAAAGAAGTATCTAAGAAAAATGTTCAGCATAGAATGAATCGAAATACTAACTAGAGGCAAAGATTAACGCAATGTGAACTTGAGAACATTCAATGTGATAGAGGACTTTAATCGTGAGGCGCTAGGCATTGATATTGCAGTCAGTTTACCGGCAGAAAGAATTACCCGTTACTTAGATAAACTGGCCGAATATCATGGATATTTATTAAAAATACGGGTCGATAATGGACCAGAATTTACAGGAAAAACCTTTATAAACTGGGCTAAATCACATGATATAGTCATTGATTATATAAAGCCCGGTAGCCCTTATCAAAATGGCTATATTGAACGATTTAATCGTACCTATCGTACTGAAGTACTCGATTTATATCTTTTTAACAACTTAGCACAAGCAAGGAGAATAACCGAAGAATGGTTAACGATTTATAACACCGAAAGACCACATGAGGCGTTAAATAACATGACACTGCTCGAATATAAAACATTAAAACAAGCAGCTTAATTTTCTACGTGAGTTGTGTACTAAGTTTGGGGGATTTACAGTTCTTTGGTTGATTATTCTCTATTTACATATAAACTTCCCACAGTTCAAGGATTAAGAACTAAACACTAAGGTACGGTGCAAACAGCATAGCCACCTCCAGAGGTGCCCCACTGATCCACATAACCATTACGGTGAATATATAAGTGAGTTGTATTTGATACCGCATCATTCGTCCAAATATCACCACGACCAAAACCTGCCACATCACCATAATAGGATAAATCGCTCCACTCACTTAAAAATCCTGCCCCTATTTGACGTTGGTAATATAGACTACCGGACGACGGTGTGGAGCCATCTATGTCGCTTATACATGGAAAATAAGCATTATCCACACCACATTTCGCATTGCTTAAATCTCTTATCTTCGAAAAACGATAACCCAAACTACTACACCAAGTTGCTTGCTCAGGAACAGTAGTATATTTCTCTCCCCGATGGACAAACCACTGCTTTAGCTCAAATCCATATTTAACAACCACACCACTACTATTCTTCCCTTCCAACACAAATAGTTGCGGCAAAGATGGCACAGTAAGTCGACTAGGATTACTTGATTGTATTTGGATATTATTCGCCCTAGGACCATTTAACGTTACTCGCGTTACGTTTTTGGATTTATCTGTAATCCAATCATCATATGTAGTAGTGCCCGTGCACCATCGGCATGGAATGGTGAATGAGTCTGAACGAGGTTTTACCCAATTCACTGTTGCAGTTATCTCTCCTTGAGTTTCTGAAGACCAGGTCAACTGACTTGCATCTACCCCGCCTATATCCAAATCAAAATATAATCCATCTGCCCCCGTAGTGGGAAAATTAAGGCTATAAGAAGATGGATTAATTGACTGTGTTAAAAAACCTTTAGTAGGATCCCATATACTAGATGGCCCCGCAAAGCGAGGATTATCTCCAGCAAAATTAGTACCACCAAATATCAAACGAGGCCTTACATAGCAAACTTTAGGCTGCTGTGAATTTGGGTTGATATAATATGACACCGTATTTCCGTTTAAAGTACTTCTATTTGGCACACCATACTTTGTTTCTAAAGTAGCATCCGTACTACTTAATGTTATCCTATAAGGTGCATTACAAATATCTAATATATCACTGCGACTAACGGCATTACTATTTTTATCAGTAAACGATACTGATATATTCCCTGTCGCAGTGACACTATTAGCTCCCTGTCCATCTCCATCATCATCTCCCCAATTACCTTGTGTTACCAAGCTACTTATACTCACAGAGTCGGTTGATGGTGGAACTATCATTTCAATATTAGCAAGCGTATCACCTGCATTAGGTAAATGAATTGGCGTCATCGCTGAGTTATTATTTTGTGGAGTGAAAACTTGACCGTCCGATAACTTAATACTTATTAAATCATCAGTTGTAGTTAATTTAGTGACGCCACCATCAAGCGTCAAATACGGCGCAGAGCCGTTAATAACCTGTGAGGTCCGAGCTAACAACGCCTGCGAACTCACTGAATATGGCAATAACAACAATGGTGCAAAAACTATGGCTAATTTGGATAACAAGTTGGAAATCGACGGCAATCTTGGCGATTTCGCTAGATTTGATAATAAAAAGCAAAATGGAGTTTGTTTTTGATTACGGTAAAACTTAAATAGATTTAAGGTATAGCACTGCCAATGCCTGTTATTATTATAGCACACAATATCTAACCTCCTGTTAATTTGTGTTTTATTTTTATAGTTGTTTATTTTTTAATGAGCTGCGTTTTGCCATAAAATAATCAAAATTATAGCTAACTAAATACTAAAGCGCTAGTTTTTGGCAAAATTTTCTAAAAACCTAGCACAGGATGCAGAATGAAGCCTTCGGCTGCCCGACGCAGGATAAAAAGCTATATTGACCTTTAGGTGTTGTGAAATATTGGTGGGTTTTTCAATATTAAACATAAAACTCATCAAAAAAATAAATGAGTTTATGTTTATTTAGGTGAGTAACTAAAATTTAGATTTTAATGATTAATTGTTTTTAGGCATTGCAACTAACTTTTTTAGGATAAAATTCAGAATGACGCCATAAAGTGGCAAAAAGAATAATCCGCAAATTAGAATTTTAAAACTATAGTCCATTAACGAAATTTCGATCCAATGATTTGCCATAAATTCATCGCTACTTTGATAAAATGCGATAGCAAAAAAGACAATAGTATCAATACCATTACCAAATATTGCCGATGCTGTTGGGGCAACCCACCATGATCTGTTTTTTCTTAAATAGTTAAAAACAGTAATATCCATTAGTTGTCCAACTAAATAAGCGGCAAAACTAGCCAATGCAATTCGAAATACGAAGCTATTAAATTCCGTCAATGCTGATAATCCAACCCAATGGGTTTCAAAAAATAGTACCGAAATCAGGTATGAAAATAACAATGCAGGAATCATTACAACAAAAATGATTTTTCTCGCTAAACTAGCACCATAAATTCGAATAGTCAGATCGGTAGTTAAAAAGATAAACGGAAAAGTGAATGCCCCCCAAGTTGTTTGAAAACCAAAAATTTCGAATGGGATTTGGACTAAATAATTGCTTGAAGCAATAACCAATATGTGAAAAAAAGCCAACCAGTAAAGCGCTTTTTGCTTTTGTTTACTGGTAAAACTTTTTTCTATCGATTCTGAATGAACATTTAAGTACATCTTTTTTCCTTTTTAATGGGGTGAGAGAACCCAATGATGAATGAATTTATTTAGCTTGAGCCATATATTCTTGTAGGCCCTTATTGCGCAATAAACAACTTGGACACTTACCACATCCCCCTTCAACACCGTAATAACAGGTGTGGGTATGTTTTTGAACATAATCAAGATAACCTAGTTTATCAGCCATTTCCCACGTTTGCGCTTTAGTCAAATACATCAGTGGCGTGATGAGATTAAACGCATAGTCCATGGCTAAATTCATTGATACATTCATTGATTTAATAAAGACATCACGGCAATCTGGATAACCACTAAAATCGGTTTCACAAACTCCAATAATAATGTCAGAAATTCCTTGTTGCTTAGCATGACAGCCAGCCAAAAGTAAAAAAAGCATATTACGCCCATCAACGAAGGTATTGGGGTAATCGCCATCTTGAGCGGCTTTAATTTCTTGAGCGTCATCAATCAACGCATTATTTGTAGTTTGTTTGATAACTGAAGTATCAATGACGGTTTGTTTAATACCAAGATCATCAGCAATCCTTTTAGCTTTTTCAAGCTCTATTGCGTGACGTTGACCATAGTGAAAACTGATTGCCTGAACGTTTTCACGTCCATAATCAGCAATGGCTTGCAGTAAGCAAGTGGTTGAGTCTTGCCCACCAGAAAATATAACTAGTGCTTTACGAGTTTGCATTAACTGTTCCTGTTTGGATAGATTAGATTAGCGATTATCCACTTTTTCTGGATACATGTCGTGATTGGCTAATCGATTAGCCGCAACTTGTTCCCAATGAGTATCCGATTTGCCATAATTGGCATAAGGATCAATCGAAATGCCACCTCGCGGAGTGAATTTTCCCCAGACTTCGATATATTTAGGATCCATTAATTTAATCAGATCTTTCATAATGATATTAATGCAATCTTCATGGTAATCGCCATGATTACGAAAGCTGAACAGATAAAGTTTTAACGATTTACTTTCGACCATTTTAATATTGGGCACGTATGAAATATAAATTGTCGCAAAATCAGGTTGCCCTGTGATAGGACAAAGACTAGTAAATTCTGGGCAATTAAATTTAACAAAATAATCGTTATTCGGATGTTTATTAGCGAACGTTTCGAGTATTTCAGGACAATAGGTTGTTGGATAGCGAACAGACTGATCGCCTAGTAGTGTAATTTTACTCATTATTTTTCCTTAGTTTTTTAGCGTGGGAGGTTCACGAACCACGTAACAAGGCGCACACCATACTCTTTTTGCTTTAAAAAGTCTAGTATGACAATAGATTTATAAAAAATGTAAAACTAACACCGTCAACAATAACTATTGATGGTGTTAATAATAAAATATCGTTGAAGAGCAAATAAATCAAGAATCGGGAAATACTCTGCCTGATATCGTTTATTTCGCTCCCAATTCTTTATAAAAATCAGATAATTTAGTTTTAGCTTCATTAAGTTCTTTTTCAGCATCAGCTAATTTTGTTTGTTGTTTGACAATTTTCTGTTCATTATCTTTATCTTTCGCTTTCGCTTTTGATTTTGATTTTGATTTTGCTTGTTCTAATTCTTTAGTTCTTTCAGCCACTTTATTTGATTTTTCGTTAATCTCTTTTTTATATTTGGCTTCTAAATCATCATTTGAACAATGCTTATTTAAGTTACGTAATGATTTTTCAAGCCCTTGGATTTGATGAGAATTATTATTTTTTTTAGCATAATCAATCTGTTTTTCAATAGCCTGTTTTTTGCTTTCACACGTAAGTCCCTTTAGTTGTTCATTTGAAGCATAAGCACCAAATGATAATGAGATAGCTAATGTAATGACACTCAATTTACTTATTAACCGAATTACTGATTTCATACGAATTTTTCCTTAATTTTATTTTCTTAATTGAACACAATTGACTTTATGATCTTTACCTTTAGTTAGAATAAGGTTCGCTCGTTCTTTTGTAGGTAAAATATTTTCAACTAAATTTAATTCATTAATTTCTCGCCAAATACGATTGGCAATATTTGTAGCTTCATGTTCTGGAAGTTTTGAGTAGTGATTAAAATAAGAGTTAGGATCGCTAAATGCACCCTCCCTAAATTTTAAAAACCGATTTACATACCAATCATGTAATAATGACATATCAGCATCAACATAAATTGAAAAATCGACATAATCCGAAACAAAAACTCGGTTATTCGCTTGTGGATAATTCAGTGTACTTTGCAGTACATTCAAACCTTCAAGAATCAAAATGTCAGGACTATCAATAACGATTTCTTCATCTTCGACAATATCATAAACTAAATGAGAATAAACGGGTGCTTTAACTTGTGCCTGTCCTGATTTTATATCAGCAACAAAATTAAGCAATTTTTTTATATCGTAAGACTGAGGAAACCCTTTTTTATTCATTATTCCATGTTCTTCAAGATATCTATTTGGATATAAAAAACCATCAGTTGTTACCAAAGATACTTTGCGATGTTCAGGCCAACGGGTTAATAATGCTTGTAGTACTCTAGCGGTAGTACTTTTACCTACAGCAACACTGCCTGCAATGCCAATAATGTAAGGTGTTTTTTGACTTTTACCTAAGAATTTAGATAAAACAGCTTGCCGATTAAAATTATTGCTGATGTAATAATTAAGTAATCTAGATAAAGGTAAATAAATTTCACTCACTTCATCCATGGATAAATCTTCATTAATACCTTGTAACGAAACTAATTCATCTGCAGTTAAAGTCATTGGTACAGTATTACGTAAGCTAGCCCATTCTTGACGATTAAATTTCAGATAAGGGCTTAAGTGATTTTTCATTTTATATTGTTCTCTAATTCGATCTAACAAATTTATTTGACTCAGATTATACATAAATTTCTTTTTTTACAATCTTAAATTAGCATGACGTCATCATCATAGCTATATTCTGGACTTACTGATAAAATACGTTTGTAAAATGATTAACCCTAATATTAGACAGAGATTTTATGTTAAAAAATAAATCAAAACAGAAAGCTAAAAAAAGCCGTCAAGAGATTAATGAAGAATCTCGGGAACTGAAGCGTAAACGCAAACACAAAGGTTTACCAAGTGGCTCTCGCTTTAATAAGCTAGATAATAATAAAAATAAAAATTCGACAAAAACAACCAAAGATCCAAGAGTGGGTAGCAAAAAACCTATTTCTTTAATTGTTGAAGATTCTAACAATATAGAAAAACCTGTTAAACAATCTAAACCAATTAAAACGATTTTATCGCCACAACAAGAATTAGAACAGTTAGAGAACGATCCAAAATTAGATATGTTACTTGATCTAGTCGAGCAAAATGTCAAACTCACTAAAGATCAACAAATTTATCTTGATAGAAAATTGAATCGTATCGATGAACTGATGCAAAAGCTTGGTTATACTGATGAAGACTTTGATGATTTTGAAGAATTAGACGAAAAGAAAGAAGATATTGTTAGTTTATTAAAACGAAACTAATGATAGTAAAATATAATCGGCAATCGTGATAGTGTGTGTCTTGATATCAGTAGGAATATAATCTATTGGATTATATTCCTACTGATAATTTAAGCTTAGAATCCATTATTTTTATTCAGTCAATTAATAATTAACAGTGAGCAAATCATAGTGCCAATATTAATTATGTTAAGTTTATATTTTGGGTTGTTGATTTGCACATTGTTATATTTAAATAAAACTAATCGAATCAAAATTAAAACCAAAATCAAGAACCAACAAAAAGCAATAGTAAAAATTCATAAAAATAACAACACTAAAGATAGACATAAGTGGAAGTAAAAAGCATGACTGATACGCAATTATGGGATCAAGCGATAATTGAAAAATATAATTATTCTGGCCCAAGATATACCTCTTACCCTACTGCACTTGAATTTAACGAAAAATTTAATGAGCAGGAATTTTTATCGGCAGCAACTCGTTATCCTACAAAGCCGTTGTCGCTTTATGTACATATTCCGTTTTGTCATAAGCTTTGTTATTTTTGTGGTTGTAATAAACTTATTACTCGCCAAACACAAAAAGTTACCAAATACCTTGATATTTTAGATATTGAAATTGCCGAACGTGCAAAATTATTTAAACATCGCACGGTAACACAAATGCACTGGGGTGGTGGTACACCAACTTTTTTAAACGATGCTGAAATTACTCGATTGATTACCTCGTTAAAAAAGCATTTTAATTTTGTTGCTAATGCCGAACTATCCATCGAAATTGATCCGCGTGAAATTACACCACAAACAATTGACCATTTAGCAAGTGTTGGTTTTAATAGGCTAAGTATGGGAATTCAAGATTTTAATCACGAAATCCAAAGCCTAATTAATCGTGAACAAGATGAAACATTAATACGGTCTCTTATTAATCAAGCACGTAAAAATAATTTTCACTCAATTAGTTTAGATTTAATTTATGGCCTACCAAAACAAACCATTGAAAGTTTTGCCGAAACGCTTAATAAAGTGATTGAGATTTCTCCCGATCGTTTAAGTGTATTTAATTATGCCCACTTACCAAGCCGTTTTGCTGCCCAACGAAAAATTAAAGATGATGATTTGCCTAATGCCAATCAAAAATTGCAGATCCTACAAACTAGCATTAAAAAGTTAACCGAAGCTGGTTATCACTTTATCGGTATGGATCATTTTGCTAAGCCCTCTGATGAATTAGCTATTGCTCAACAAGAAAATAAATTGCATCGTAATTTTCAGGGGTATACAACTCAAGGCGATGCTGATTTACTTGGACTTGGTGTGTCGGCCATTAGTATGTTAGGTGATAGTTATGCGCAAAATCAGAAAGATATAAAAATCTATCAAACTCAGGTTGAGCAAAAAGGACATGGATTATGGAAAGGATTCACCTTAAATCGTGACGATAAGATTCGTCGTGATGTGATAAAACAGCTTATCTGCCATTTTCATTTAGATAAAAATGTCATTGAACAGCAATACCAAATTCAATTTGATGATTATTTTTCCGAAGATTTAAAATTACTAGCTCCATTGCAAAAAGATGGATTAGTGACAATCAATAACAATATAATCGAAGTCCAACCTAAAGGACATTTATTGATACGCAATATTTGTATGTGCTTTGATATTTATATGCGAAAAATGGCAAGGCAGCAGCAGTTTTCTAGGGTTATTTAATTTGAAGTCGTTTGTCAAATTGCCGTAAACAATATGAGTAATTCCTACAAAGTAAATATTATGATAATATTTATTCTAATTTAATAAAAAATAATAAATAAATTATTTATTTTATTGTGATTAAAGGTTAGCTTTTAAATTCACAATTTTAGCCTTAGACATGAAATTTTTATTTTTAATAAGGAGTATATTGATAAAATGGCATTGATGAATAAATTAGTAGAAGTATTTCCAACTCGCCCTTTAAAAGTCATGAATTTAAAGCAAGAAGGCTCAATGCATCAAATAAGAAGATTACTTGCAGCAATAATTCTCTTTGCGTTAGCTTTATTTATGGCCATAAGAAATTATCCTGGATTAATTGATGATTATAAAATATCACAGAATCCTGTTGTGGTTGACTATGATGTAGAAGGAACATGTCGTGCAAGACGTATGGTTGATAACTGTTCAGTGAAAATTACTACTGATACAGGACAAGTTATTAAGCGTGATTATACTTTCATTGGGGGGAAAAAAGGAAATTATCAAGTTGTAACTGTCGCTTCGGCCGATGATCCATCACTAGTAACAATCAATTTAGCTATTGATAATATGCGGACTGTATTTGTGGCTACTACTGGTCTTATTCTTTTGTTGTTGTTGGTTACATGGATGAGTTTAGGATGTTTCTTAAGAACACATAAAATGATAAAAGTTATCAAGGAAATTAACGGGCAAAAATTAACACCTGTTATTGTACCAGTTAAACTAGTCTCTTATGGTAAAATAATAACTGCCTTATATCGTGCAAGCAATGCACAAGGAATAAATGCTAAATATGCAGCCAATTTTAATAAAGACTCAAACGGTGGACCAATCATTATAGGTGATAAGATTAGAAATAAATGTAATGTGTTGGCCGTAGTTGGAGAAAGCAACTCTGTTCCTATTCTTCTTGACCAAGAATTTATGCGCTGTGATTTTACCTATAATGAAATGCAGGCATTAAAAGAAGCTCTCTCTTAATCCAGATATGATATCAAGAATAGTGAAATCAGTTTGTTATTAAATATTTAAATTTTATACCTAGGGCGATAACATCGCCCTATTTTTTTAAACAAAATAAACAGCACTTATTAATGGCTTGCTAGATAAACCTTAAATTTCGTCGTTTGGGCAATCACTTCAACGCTTTTGAATGTTTCATCTAAAATGGTTTGATACGGTAAAAATGAATTTGCCACAATGCACAAATAACCATTTAATTTTAGGTGTTTTTTTGCTTCTTTGATTAACGTATTAACGGCCGTGTAATTAGTCTGTTTACCATCATGAAAAGGTGGATTCGAAACAATAAGATGATATTTATCATTTAGATTTGAAAAAACGTCACTCGCTACAACTGTGGCATTAACATGATTACGGTTTAACGTGGCTTTACTTGATTCAATTGCTGCACAGCTTACATCAGATAACGTTAGTGCTATATCAGGATTTAATTTACCTAGCACCGTGGACAAAATGCCCGAACCACATCCCACATCTAATACATTACCTTTAATAATATCAGTACGATCCATCAATGCATTTAACAATAATTCACTACCAGCATCTAAGCCTTTTTGGCTAAAAACACCAGGTAAGCTTTTTATTTCAATATTCTGATTTTCAATAGTTAAATGATAACTTAACCACCATTCATCAAGATTAAATACTAAACGGCTATCTGCCTGAAAATGATATAAACCACAACGTCTTGCGCTATCGATTTTTTGAATTGTACCAAAATCATTCAATAAAGCTTCCACGCTTTTTACACCTGTTTTATTTTCACCTATGATAAAAATATCACTACCTTTTGGCATATTATGCAATAAATAAGAAAGCTGAAATTGTGCTTCGCTTTTAGTTTTTGGCCAATAGTAAATCAGTGTATTCATTCCTACGTAAAAATCCGCTTCTGGCAATAATGAAAAATAGGTGTGATTGCCTCGTGCACTAGCTTTTAGACGTAAATAAGTATGAAATTGTGTGCAATGAATCTTAACTTGATTTGCCGACATAATAGATGGATAACTATCCTGAATATCACCAGCTATCAGCACATTTTTATCGTTAAAAAATGTTTGGTGACGCTCAAGTACTTGACTTACTGGGGTAAAAGCAGATGTTGCCATATTTCCTCAATGAAAAACCTTTATAAATTGATGCATTGATTATACAATTAACTATCTTTAATCTCTAATAAAAAACAGTAAGTCAATAATGACACTACAAGATTGGTATCTAAAACAGTGCAACATAACTCAATACGTTTTGAGGAATGCTAATGTTTTCAAAGGTGAAATAGCGACACAAATAAGTGAAGAAATTAGATTGATTGTAGTTGCAGAACAAAAACCAACACAAAAAATCTATTATGATATTTTAAATGCTATCCATCTAACTGAAAAACAAGTATTGTTTTTAACGCCACAACAATTAATTATTCCTGCTGATGAAATTAATACAGTAATTTGGTTTATTGATATTACCTTGGATGAGTCTTGGATTAACCCATTAACTATTCAAACAACCAGTTTAAATCAGCTTGCAAAAGCACCACAACAAAAACGCCTACTATGGCAACAATTATGTCAATATGAAAACTATTTCCATCCTCACCGAACATGATTTAAAAAAAGCTTTTGAATTAGAAAAGATTTGCCATGCAATTCCTTGGTCAAAACAAACATTCTTTTCAAACCAAGGTGAACGTTATCTCAATTTTAAAATAACGATTAATAACCAAATAGTTGGGTTTTGTATTTGCCAACATGTAGCAGATGAAGCAAATTTATTTAACATTGCAATACATCCCGATTTCAGAAAGCAAGGACTAGCAAGAGAGCTGCTCAATCATTTAATAGATGCGTTAATAACGATAAAATCGCCCTATCCAATCTCAACCCTTTGGCTTGAAGTCAGACAATCAAATACGGCAGCACTTAAGCTTTATCACACGCTGGGATTTAACCAAATAACGATTAGAAAAAATTATTACCCAACAACTAATGGTAAACAAGAAGACGCTATTATCATGGCATATACTTTGGCTTTATGATTTACCAATAAAATGAGCAAAAGGAAAAAAGTGTAATGTCACAAAATAGAGCTTTACTTTTTATTAATGGCGAGCCACCACAACATGACTTTCAACATTTGGATAATTATACTTATATTGCTTGCACAGATGGGGCTTATCATAATTATCTGTCGACTTTGTCAATCGAACCAAACTTTATTATTGGCGATTTAGATAGCTATAATCCTAACAAAGCAATTCCACCTAAAACTAAAATTATTCATACACCTGACCAAAATAAAACTGATTTTGAAAAAGCAATTTTGTTTTTAGCAGGTAAAGGGGTGAAAACATTTGATGTTTATGGTGCTAGTGGTCATGCTAGCGATCACTTTTTGGGGAATATTTCTGTTGCAATAAGATATTATCATCAGTATCAAATTACCTTTTATGATAATTATTGTCATTTCTTTTTTGCAAAACATCATCAAGAAATAACCAATGTAAAAGATCATATTATTTCACTAATGCCATTTTCGAAAGTAACTGGTGTAACCATTACAGGCTTTCAATACCCCTTAATTGATGCCACATTATCGCTAGGAGGAGTTGTGAGTTTAAGAAACAAAGCGATTAGTGATTTGATTAAAATATCCTTTAAAAACGGTGATTTAATGGTCTTCGTTGAGAATTGAAATAATGTCAATTGACATTTATATTTACATTACTTTACAATCTTCCTTTACAAAAGAAGAAATATATTTGTGGTTCAAGGAAATTCGCCATGCTTCTCAAAAAACTTTCTGTGCTAGTTTGCGCATCTTTCGTTTCTTGTGTTTTTGCCCAAACAAATAATATACAGGATGAAACAGATAAGGTAATTGATACATTTTTGCAATGTGATAATCAGTTTTTTGAACAATTATCTAAACACCAAGAGTCAATAAATCAATACGTTGATTTAGCAACCACTCCCGATAATGTAACTTATATTCCTGTTGAATCTATTCAAAAAACCGACAAAAATAAAGTTATGTTTAAAAAACCACTTAAGTATCATGATTTAGAAATTGTTGGCTATCAAAATATTTATATTTCAACTACTTTATCTGGTCAGTTTCTTTATTGGGGATTTATCTTTGATAACAAGCAAGATGAAATTAAAAGTGCTTTAAGCAATATTAATTGGTTGCATTATAGCCAAAACACTTACATAGCAAATGCTAAAATTTATGATAAAAAATCAAAATCTAAAACATGGGAAGATGATATTTATGCCATCGATGGTGTTATTCCAAGGTTTGGTACAATTAATAAAGCACTTTATCTAGAATCTTCTGCTAATAATCAAAGTAGTATTTTTTGTTCTATTCAAGGCGATTTAGAAAAAGAAACAATTCTTACGGCTCGCCCAGATCTAAAACCAATCATCGAAAAACAAGAAGCTGAACTGCAAGAGCGAATTAAAGCAAACCAAGAAAAAATGCAAAAAGAAAAAGAAAAACAACAAAATCAATCACAAACTAATCCTACAGAAGCTAACTCAAAAGATGGAGAAAAAATTTAAATGAAAAAGGTCAATTTATTTTTAATTCTCTTTTCTTTTGCAGCATTCAGCCATGCCTCAGGGGAAAAAGCTAATATTGATACGAAAGCAAATGAAAATACTGCTGTTGAAAGTTTAAAAGATCCAAGAGTAGGAGAACAATTCATTCCAACATCAAAAACTAACGACAATAATACTATTGGCTATTCATTTTTAGATAGAAAATCGATCAACCTTCACCCTTTCAACTCCAAAATTCGTGTATTTAGTGAAGTGACTAATTACAGCCCAGCATTGATACAAAAAAATGATGATGGTACAGAGACACCTTATCATTCCATAAGGATCGAATATTATGCCAATTGCGACAAAATGGAGTTAGCAAAAGGAAAGCTTAGAACAATCGAAAATAATTTTGGTGATGGAAAATTAGTCAACACAATTGAGATAGCAAACCGTTGGATAGCTATCACTCATGATAACGAGCAATATAAGCTACTTACTATTGCCTGTTCCTTACCACTCGCTAATTAGTAAATCAGTACCTACTTTTACTCTTGCCACCTTGCTGTGGCGGAGTATATTCATTTATGTTAATATCGCTCTATTATTTATTTGAATGAATATCTCTTTATGAATATCACACAATTTCATACCATTACCGAACAGTTATTCAACAAAATCGAACTATTCTTGGATAATTATGTAAATGAGCATGACATCGATTTAGATTATGAAACAAACGGCAATGTTATCACCATTAGTTTCCCCAATGGCAGTAAAATCATCATTAATACCCAAGAACCACTCTTTCAGGTATGGTTAGCCACTCAAAAACAAGGTTATCATTTTGATTACATCGATAATAATTGGATTTGTAATCGTACCGACAAGTCGTTTAATCAGATTTTTTCTGAATCTGTAAAAGAACAAGCTGAGCTATAATATATAAAAAATGGGAATTAGTTTAACAATTAATTCCCGTTCAAGAAAGTAGTCACAAATTTTACTTAAAAGAAATCTACAATAAAGTAAGATTTGCTAATTTAACTACTAGCCATTTTATACCTTCATTAACAAAAGCTATTTGTACTCGCTTATGATCACCTTCGCCATCAAGATTAACAATAGTTCCTTCACCAAAACGTTTATGTAACACTTTACGACCTAATTTGTAACCATCACATTGAGGCTTCTTTTTAGGGTAAGACTTTATTTTTTCAGGCGACATTGTTCCTTGATAACTAATTTCATTTAACTTATCAATAGGTAATTCAGACAAAAAGCGTGAAGGTAAATTACGCTCTTCACGACCATATAGACGCCTTATCTGAGCTAATGATAATGTTAGATACTTACGTGCTCGAGTAATACCTACATAGGCAAGACGACGCTCTTCTTCAAGTTTATCGAAGTCTTGAGAAGATCTTAAGTCTGGGAATATGCCCTCTTCTAGTCCTACAATAAAAACATTATCAAATTCAAGACCTTTGGCAGAATGCAGAGTCATTAGTTGAACGGTATCTTGTTCACTAATTACATCTCTGCTTTCTAATGACGTATATGCTAAAAATGATTCTAAAACAGTTAATGCCTTACCCGTTTCTTTATCTTGAATAAGGTTATTTTCATTAAAGCGATAAAACTGCTCAGCGGCCGATACCAATTCTTCAAGATTTTCCAGCTTTGATTGCCCTTTAATACCAGGCTCTTGCTCATACATTTGCAATATGCCAGATAATTTGATAATAATATCAAGTTGTTTATAAAATGGTTTAAGCTCTACTTTATCGAAGATTGATTCTATTAATTCCAAAAAACGACCAATCCCAGAGCTTTGCCGTTCAGTAAAAGCATTGGTTTGGATTAGCATTATACATGCATCCCATAATGAAATATTATACTGCTTTGCAGTCAATCTAATTTTATCTAGCGTGACATTACCAATACCTCGAGTTGGGGTATTGATTGTAGCTTCAAACGCCATGTCATTATTGTGGTCATGTAATAGCCGTAAATAAGCAAGCGCTAATTTAACTTCTTGTCGTTCATAAAAACGAATAGATCCATAAATTTGATAAGGTAAACCTGCTTGCAACAATGTATCTTCAAATATACGTGATTGTGCATTATTACGGTACAATATCGCACAGTCTGCGTACTTTCCACCTTCGTCATGGAATTTTTTTATTTGACCAACAACAAATCTTGCCTCATCAATATCATTAAAACCAATATAAAGCGTAATCAGTTCACCGCCGCCTATATCTGTCCATAAAGTTTTACCCAACCGGTTCTGATTTTTCGATATTAAATTATTAGCTACATCTAAAATGTTACCAGTTGAACGATAATTTTGTTCCAACCTAATAATTTCAGTTTCAGGGTAATCGTTTATAAATAATTGGAGATTATCCGCATTAGCACCACGCCAACTGTAAATAGATTGATCGTCATCGCCTACAATCATTACATTAGCTGTATTACCTGCCAGTTTTTGTACCAAACGATATTGGATCTTATTAGTGTCTTGAAATTCATCAATTAAGATATTACAAAAACGATGATGACAATAATTTAAAACGTCTTGATTATGGCAAAGCAGCTCATACGTTCTTAAAATTAATTCTGAAAAATCAACGTATCCAACTCTATCACAAATAGTTTGGTAGTCTCGATAAATCGCCTGCCACATCACTTGTTTAGGATCTTCAGGAACAATATCTTCCGCTCTGAAACCTTTTTCCTTTTGAGTAGAAATAAAAGCAGCACACTGTTTTGGCGACCATTGTTTTTCGTCGATTTTTAGCTCGTGAAAAATTCGCTTAATAAGCCGAATTTGATCTTCAGTATCAATAAGTTGAAAATTAGGAGGTAACTTAGCTTGCTCAGGAAACATGCGTAACAAACGATGAGTAAGCCCATGAAATGTACCCACCCACATACCATTAAAATAACCCTCGCCTACTAATGCTTGAATACGTTCTTGCATTTGAATAGCCGCTTTATTGGTAAAAGTAACCGCAAAAATTGAGCCAGGTGAATAACTCTTTTCAATACAAAGCCAAGCAATACGATGAACTAAAACACGCGTTTTGCCACTCCCTGCACCTGCAAGAACAATTGAATATTGACTATCGGTAGTAACTGCTTTTTGTTGCTCTGTGTTTAGGCCATCTAATAATAATTTATTAATTTCCATTACATGCAAACCTATTTTGATAATAGAAACCGCCAAGTAGCATTAATGTTGAAAGCGTTATTAATATTTTCATCATATTCCGAATACGTTTGTCCACTGTGATCTAACAGAACATAAATAAAGACAAAGCTTCTTAGGTAAAAATTTTCATTGCTACTAAAGAAACGTATCTTTACATTTATTTTACTGTTTATTTGTACAGATAAGGAGGTTAATTATAGCAGATTCTCTAATTCTGGCAATTGTGTTATTTCGATGTGAGGTAAACATCTAGTATCATTAAGCTGAAAAATATCCTGATTATAAATATTAATAAAGCAAGCTAAAAAGCCGTTATCAATAGCTCCATTAACATCCGTTAATAAATTGTCACCCACATGTAAAATAGAGTGTGATGGAATATTAAGTTTGTGAGATGCTAAATCAAAAATTTCAGGAAAAGGTTTAGAACGGCCATGTTCACCACCACGTAGTGAAAATTGAAAATAATCACCTATGCCAATTTTGTTAATATCAACGTTACCATTAGTAATAACAGCCAAAGGATATTTAGTGGCTAATTTAGTTAATAGTGTATGCGTTGATTCAGGAACGTTCATCTTGTGCCGCCAAACATTAAAACAACTCATTGCTTCATCGATGACATCAGCAAATTTTGATGCTGGTATATTAGTTTTATTTAATAGCGATGTAATGGTTTGAATTCGCCAAACAATAACATCGTGATAAATTTCAGGGTCAGATGCAAGTACAGCACGCTTTTCGGAAAAATATTCGGGTAAAGTAAGCGTGCGCAATTGTTCATAACCTTGAAGAGTTTTGATCATTTCGTCTTCCGCTTTTTCAACGATCATGCTGTTATTGTATAACGTATCATCTAGATCGAAAGTAAACGCTTTAATCTTATTAATAGATCGATAAAAGTGCATCGTTATTTTCCCCTTTTAGCGCGTGGATGGGCTGAATCATAAACTTCAGATAGATGCGAAAAATCTAAATGCGTATAGACTTGGGTCGTCGATAAATCAGCATGCCCTAACAATTCTTGTACTGCACGCAAATCACCACTTGATTCTAGCATATGAGTTGCAAATGAATGACGTAATTTGTGAGGGTGAACATGACTGCTTAACCCTTGTTTGATTCCCCACTGAGCAAACCGTTTTTCAACATTTCGCGGTGAAATACGCTTACCCAATTTGGAAATAAATAAAGCATCATCTTGTGGTGTTAAAAAATTCCGCATTGACAACCAGTGTTTAATCCATTTGATAGATTCTCGACCTAATGGCAATTTTCGCTCTTTATTCCCCTTACCCATTACGCGAATTTCACCATCAACAAGATTCAATTCTTGACAGTTAAGACCGACTAATTCAGAAAGGCGTAACCCAGAACCATACATAACTTCAAGCATTGTTCTGTCACGAACAGAAAGAGGATCGTTATGATCAATATCAAGCAGTTGATTAATTTCGTCAATATCAATATTTTTGGGTAAGTGTTGACCTAATTTTGGATTTAGCACGCCTCGAGCTGGATTAGCGGTAAGCAGCTCGTTTTTTACCATCCAATCACAAAAACTACGCAAAGCAGAAAGTCTTAATGATAAGCTTCTTGCTTGCAAGCCCGTCTGTTTGCTACGACTGATTAACAATCTAACTGCGGATGAATCCAAATTTTGCCAGTTCGAGATTTCAACTTCACTTGCCAACGAAATAAGTGCATAAAGTTGACGTCGATAATTAATCTGAGTATTTAAGCTTAGTTGCTTTTCTGACTTTAAATAATTTAAAAATTGATCAACAGGCAGCTTTAATGCCGTATTATCATTTTTATTAGGCTGCATAATGCTATGTCCTTATTTTGTTCGCATAATCCATCTGCTAATTAAAATCGGTAAAATTTCACTCATTTTTTCAAGTAATAATGTACCTTGTCCTGCTTGATAATGTTCGGAATTAGCACTAGTAAACATTAAAAGCCCCAAATCACCAAATTGACCTAACAAAGATAATGCCACTGAGCCAACATAACCGTGTTCATCAGGTAATAAAAAATCAAGCTCAGTTGAATTTAATGTACCTAAATACTGTTGACTGTACTGGAAATGTCTAACACGAATAAAATCAAATTGTGATGAATCTAAAGCTATATGATGGTAATTTGATGGCGCATTAAGCAACCATTTGTCACCAAAAAGATATAAATAAGCACCACTAAGTCCTAATGATTTAGCCCATGTGTTTAATAAAACAATAAGTTGATTTAGATCCTGTGCTTTAATTAATTCAATTTGCAGATCCATTAGCTGATTAAACAACAATTCGTTGGCACTGGCATGTTCCAATAATAATGAAATTTCGCACTCTAATTGGTTAATTTTATTGCGCTGACGCGCCATGTTCCATTCTGGTAAAGAAATCATTCCCCTGACAGGATGAGGCACTTGCATACACTCAACATACCGGGCATTTCTCATAAAAAAATCTGGATTATCAATAATATATTGACAAACGATTTCATCATTTAATTTTAATGATGAAGACGATCGCCGAGCTTTTTTTACTCTTAAATTTTGTGTATTTTTACCAACCATAATTAGCGTCTATTGTATTACCGTGTTATCTCATGTTTCTACTGTTTTTTTCGGTTAAAGATAAAAACTTCAATAAAATCAATACCAAACCTGAATGTTTTTTGCCTTGTTATTTTCTGTCAACAAGTTTTAGAATCTATTGGGAGGATGATGTTAAAGTTAAGTAGCAATAAAACCATCATATACATGTGTAGCAGGTCCAGTCATATAAAGTGGTTGATTTCCACCTTTCCATTCAATTAATAATTTGCCACCAGGTAAATTGACATTAACTTGTTGGTTTAATAGTCCTTGATTGATGCCTACTGCTACTGCGGCACAGGCACCAGTACCACAAGCTTGTGTTTCGCCAACCCCACGTTCAAATACACGTAAATTAATGTTATTGCGATCAATAATATGCATAAATCCAATATTGGCACGTTCAGGAAAGCGTTCATGTTGTTCTAATAACGGACCTAGTGTTGCCACTTCTGCGGTTAGAATATTATCGACTTGAACAACACAATGAGGATTGCCCATAGATGCAACACCACATAATATAGTCTGTTCTTGTGCTCGGATTATATAAGTTTTTTCTTCTTTTATAGCTTTGAAAGGAATTTTGTTAGGTTCAAAAATAGGCTGTCCCATATTAACACGCACAGTATTATCATCATTTACGGTTAAAACAATATTGCCTTTCATGGTACTAACTTTTAACACTCGTTTTCGGCTAAGGCCTTTTAAACGAACAAAACGTGCAAAACAGCGAGCCCCATTACCACATTGCTCAACTTCAGAACCATCTGAATTAAAAATACGATAATGAAAATCACTATCTGGTACATAAGGTGGCTCAACAATAAGAAGTTGATCAAACCCGACACCAGTATATCGATCTGCCATACGTTTAATCATTTCTGTCGAAAGATGAACATTTTGCGTCACAGCATCAATAACCATAAAATCATTTCCGAGTCCATGCATTTTTGAAAAGTTCATCGCTAGTTTACCTTCTGTTGTCAAACATGTTTTTATTTTTAACTTTTAGTCTAAACTGGTTACCAACATCAACTAAAAGAGGAATGCTATTATAATTAAGCATTCAATAACCTGTTAAATATTATAAAACTACTTCACCTCGCCATAAATCATCGAAGGATTCACGCTGGCGAATTAATTTATGTTGTTTATCATCAATAAGCATCACTTCTGCTGGTCGTAAATGGCTATTATAATTTGATGCCATACTAAAGCCATAAGCACCAGCACTACAAATTACCAACAAATCATCTTGTTTAACCGAAAGCTCACGCTGATAAGCCAACACATCGCTAGATTCGCAAATAGGTCCCACAACATTATAGACCAAAAATTCATCACCAGTTTGTGGTTGCTTTTCAGGTAACACTCTCATCCAAGCATCGTAAAGAGCGGGACGAATTAAGTCATTCATACCTGCATCGACAATTGCAAAATGGTTATTATCTTGGTGTTTGGTATATTCCACCTTAGTAATTAGCAACCCTGAATTAGCAACAATCGAACGCCCTGGTTCGAACAAAATTTCAATATCAGGATAATCAACTAATTTGTTCTTAAGTTCGGTTACAAG
Source organism: Gilliamella sp. BG3 (assembly GCF_046635605.1). Classification (NCBI taxonomy): domain Bacteria; kingdom Pseudomonadati; phylum Pseudomonadota; class Gammaproteobacteria; order Orbales; family Orbaceae; genus Gilliamella; species Gilliamella sp. BG3. The sequence continues at coordinate 109,331 of NZ_JBIDFE010000003.1, read as the reverse complement.
TTGCGATGCTGTTGGTGGTTGTTCGTTATCATAACAGACCCCTAAACCTCCACCTAAATCAATATGTTCAATTACAATATTATTAGATTGCAATTTATCAACTAAAGCGAGTATACGATCGGCAGCATCAAGAAATGGTGACAATTGAGTTAATTGAGAGCCAATATGGCAATCAATACCAACGATTTTAATGTTAGCTAATGAGCTTGCTTTTCGATAAACATTTAAAGCTAACTCATAGCTAATACCAAATTTATTTTCGCGAAGACCTGTTGAAATATAAGGATGTGTTTTAGCATCCACATCAGGATTGATTCTCAATGAAATCGGTGCAATTTTACCTAATCTTTTAGCAACTTCATCAACTCGGTATAATTCAGCCTCAGATTCAACATTAAAGCACTTAATACCAACTTCAAGCGCACGTTCAATTTCAACTATTGATTTAGCAACACCTGAAAAGACAATTTTTTTAGGATCTGCTCCTGCTTTTAATACTCGTTCTAACTCACCTTGTGAAACAATATCAAAACCAGCACCCAGTTTTGCAAGTAAACTCAAAACAGCCAAATTACTATTAGCTTTAACCGCATAACAAACCAAATGTTTATTATTAACCAAAGCATGTTCATACTCTAAAAACTGTTTACTTATGTATTCGGCCGAATAAACATATAATGGTGTACCATACTGCTTAGCAAGATCCGCTATCGCTATCTGATTGGCAAATAAACGACTTTGTTGATAATTTAAAAAATCCATCATGTTATTCCATTATGCAATTTAAATAAATAAACCAGATTGAATTGAAGCAGTTGTTAGTTTTGTTTGTTGCATTGCTGTTTTTTCAACTGGATGATAAAGCGGACCTTTTAATCCACATCCTACTAATGCCAATGTAACAAAACAGATAGGGAGTAATTTTATAGTTGATTTCATACAATATCCGCAATTCTTTCCATTTTTTATAATACTATCTATATTACACGATAGGCACAATGCTGCAAAGCGCAAATCATCATGCGAACATAAACAGATATATAAAATAAGTAAATATATTAAATTAAAGGTACAAGACTACATTCTACACATCAAATTACTATGCAATAAACCGTTACACAATTTGTAGATATGATTCAGATTGATAATTTCAAAACTTATCAGAAAAAATCAGCTAAGTTTTATGCATTAATATACTTTTCACGATTTGGAAGCCAACAATCAACTAATTGTTCAGCACTGTGTGGATGGTTTTTTTGGATGTCATAAGATATATTTTGAATTTCACTAATCAAATGCTGGTCGCGAATCAAATCAACAACTTTAAAATTAGCTGTACCCATTTGCCGAGTCCCTAAAATTTCACCACCACCACGAAGTTCAAGATCTTTTTGGGCAATAACAAATCCATCAGTACTTTCACGCATTACCTTCATGCGTGCTTGAGCAACTTTACTTAGAGGAGCTTGATACATTAATACACAATGAGATACTGCCGTGCCACGTCCAACTCGCCCACGCAACTGATGTAACTGAGCTAAACCTAAACGTTCTGCATTTTCGATAATCATTAAACTAGCATTAGGAACATCAACACCAACTTCAATAACTGTTGTAGCAACCAGCAGTTGAATTTTTCCTGCTTTAAACTCTTGCATAACTGATTGTTTTAAATCAGACTTCATTTTACCATGCACTAACGCAATATTTAAATGCGGCAAACGCATTTGCAATTCTGCAACCAGCATTTCAGCCGCTTGTGCGTCAAGTATTTCGGACTCTTCGACCAAAGTACACACCCAATAAACTTGGCGGTTTGCTAAGCAAGCTTGATTTACACGTTCAATAATTTCATCTCGGCGATTATTAGGTATTACAACTGTGTTAATTGGTGTTCTTCCGGGTGGTAATTCATCAATAACAGAAACATCTAAATCAGCATAAATGGTCATGGCTAATGTTCTTGGAATAGGCGTTGCCGTCATAATTAATTGATGCGGATAAAGATGATCTTTAATTCCTTTTTCCCAAAGACTTAGGCGTTGATTAACACCAAATCGATGCTGTTCATCAATGATGACAAGACCTAAAGAGGTAAATTCTACTTTATCAACAAATACTGCATGAGTACCAATTAACATAGTAATTTCACCCTTTTGAAGGCGCTCATAACGCTGTCGCTTATTTTTGGCGGTTAATCTTCCTGACAACCAATCAACACTAATTCCCAACGGCCCAAACCAAGTACTAAAATTATTATAATGTTGCTCGGCTAATATTTCTGTTGGTGCCATCAAAACCACTTGGCAACCATTTTCAATTGCATTCAACGCTGCTAAAGCTGCTACTAATGTTTTACCAGAACCAACATCACCTTGAATTAATCGCATCATAGGTACTGGTTTTGCCATATCGAGATAAATCTCTTGCACAACTCGCTGTTGAGCATGGGTTGGCGTGAAAGGTAATGATGATAAAAACGGGTTGATCAAGCGTTGAGTTGGGGAAAACAAGTGTGCCTGCTGTCTTTGATTATGTTTTTTTATCATTAACATACTCAGATGATAAGCAATCAATTCCTCAAAAATAAACCGCTTAATAGCTGGGTGATCACCCGACTCCAACTGTTCAATCTCAGTATCAATGGGGGGATTGTGAATAATATTTAAAGAATCAAAAGCCGACAAAAACCGATAAGCCAACTGAGGAGGTAAAACTTCTTCTGAAGGATTATTTTTCAACAAAATTAGCGCAGCCATAATTGACCGTCGAATCACAGCCTGAGTTAATCCATAAGTAGTTGAATAAATAGGTGTGTATCTTTCTTGATCATCTTCTAACTTGATAGATTTTTCGTCTCGACTTGTTTTTAATTTAAATTGCGGATGAATTATTTCAAGATAATTTTTACCGCGTTTTATTTCACCATAAGCACTGATCCATTTACCTTTAATTAGCGAAGCCTTCATACTAGCAGTAAAATGCATAAATCGTAATATTGCAATACCAGAATCATCTTGAACGTAACAAACTAGCATTTGTTTGCGACCAAAAGCAATTTCACTTTTAATAATAACACCTTCAATTGTCGTAAATTCGCCAATATTGGCGTCAGCAATAGCACAAGATGAAGTACGATCTTCATAACGTAAAGGAAAATGCAATAACAGATCTTTAACGGTATAGATACCTAATGTATTGAATTTTTTTTCTAGACTTTCACCAATCCCCGTTAGTTTTATCAACGGCAAATGGTCGAAAAAACGATTTATCATAATGACTAATTTATATTTCGTTTAACACTTACTACATCAGGTTGTAGTAACATTTTACGAATTAATTCATTAAGTTGCTGGGTATTTTTTACTTCTATCTGTAGAATAACAGTATAAATCTGCCTATCTTTTTCTTCGGTATTTAGCCATTGCAAGCGAGTATTTTCGTCATTAATAATTGAAAGTATATGCGCCAAAGAACCCTGAGTATTTAAAATATCGAGCCAAATTTCAGCAACAAAACGTTGAGAAATATCGGGAGCCCATTTAAGTGAGATATATTTTTCTGGATTATTTTGATAACCAGTAACATTTCGACAAGATTCATGATGCACAATTAACCCCTTCTCTGGACTAACATGCCCAACAATAGGATCATTAGGAATTGGATGACAACACTTAGAAAATGTAACAGAAACTCCTTCACTGCCAGTAATAACAAGAGTTTTATTTGACTCTGATTTATTTTGCAGCAGCGCTTTATGTTCTAAACCTTTGGCAATAAAATGGCTCATAATATTACCTAATCCGATTTCGACTAAGACATCATCAAAATTGGACAATTTGGCTAACTCAACCACTCTAGCCTTTTGGCTTTCTGACAGTCCACTAATACCGCCTGATTTAACTAACGAAAGATTCAATAAACGTCGACCCAATTCAATTGCATCTTCACGCTTAAGAGTTTTAAGCGCCTGACGAATACGCGACTTCGCTCTAGCACTAACCACAAAATTTAACCAACTAGCATTAGGATGGCCCTCAGGGGAAGTAATAATTTCAACTGTTTGCCCACTGCTTAATGGTTGTGATAAAGGATAAGGTTTACGATCAACAATTGCGCCAATGCATTGATAACCAATATCAGAATGGACTGCATAAGCAAGATCAACTGCGGTAGCTCCTTCTGGTAATTGCACAATACGTCCTTTGGGAGTAAAAACGTAAATTTCTTTAGGAAACAAATCAGATTTAACATTTTCGATAAATTCGAAAGAATTCCCTACGCTTTGTTGCAATTCTAACAGGCTTTGCATCCAGCGCTGAGCTTTAATTTGCGCAGTAGTATTGTTTAATTCATCAACTGCATTATACGCCCAATGAGCAGCAACACCCATTTCAGCCATTTGATCCATATCTTCGGTACGAATTTGGACTTCAACTGGTGTACCGTGAGGGCCTATTAACGATGAATGCAATGATTGGTAGCCATTTGCTTTGGGAATAGCGATATAATCTTTAAAACGATTAAGACGTGGTTTATACAAATTATGTACCAGTCCAAGAGCACGATAACAACCATCAACATCTTTTACCACAATTCTAAAAGTGTAAATATCCATGATAGAATGAAAATGTTGTTCACGTAGTTTCATCTTTTGATAAATAACATAGATATTTTTCTCGATACCAGTAACTTCTGCATCAATATGAGCGTCATGTAATCGCCCACGGATTTCAGACAAAATTTGTTGAATTAGCTCTTTTCGCGTATTTCGCGCTGTTTTAACGACTTTTTCAATCACTTTAGCTCGATTTGGATGCATTGCTGTAAAGCCCAAAATCTCAAGTTCTGTTTTGATGTGATTGATACCTAAACGATGAGCCAAAGGTGCGTAAATTTCAAGGGTTTCTTTAGCAATGCGACGACGTTTATCAGGTCTTAAAGCACTAAGTGTACGCATGTTATGCGTACGATCAGCAAGTTTAATTAAAATTACACGCACATCCTCAGTCATAGCAAGCACCATTTTCCGAAAATTTTCAGCTTGTGCTTCTTGCCTGTTACGGAATTTTAATTTATCAAGTTTAGAGACACCTTCGACTAAAATGGCAACATGTTTACCAAATTTGTCGGTAATATCTTGAAAAGTGACAGGAGTGTCTTCAATAGTATCGTGTAAAAGTGCGGCAATAACTGTTTCATAATCAAGCCGCATCTCAGCTAGATATGTTGCAACTGCAACTGGGTGAGTAATATAAGGTTCACCACTACATCGGAATTGCCCTTCATGTGCATTTTTAGCAAAAAGATAAGCATCTTGTATCAATTCGACTTGTTTAGACGGAAGATAAGATGCTACAACCTCTTTTAAGCCATCAAAATATTGCATAAGCAATTCCTGTAAAGCTTATTCGTATGATGGTGTGTTTTCGAGAAGAATCGACTCATGAAGTGTTGCTCGTGTTTCTTCCTCTTTGTTTTGACGAGCTTGAAAATCAGCAATATCAAGAATCTGTTTATTAACAAGACCATTTTCAATTTCACGTAAAGCAATAACAGTTTCTTTGTCGTTCTCTTCAGGAACATGTGGTGATTTATTTTCCACTTGTAATTGACGAGCGCGTCTCGCTGCTACAAGAACGAGATCAAAGCGATTACCAATTTTTTCTACTGCATCTTGAACAGTTACACGTGCCATTTTTACCTCTAATTTTTTACTAAAATACTTTATTTGAAAGATCTAATATTGTACTTAAATTTGTAGGCGATTGTCTATATTAATATTACTTTATCTGTCAATAATTGAGAAATGTCAGATAATTAAAACAGATCCTACATATTTGATGAGTAGTCATGATAAATGTTCAGATTCATCATCAGTTTTATTATCCATATGGCCCTTACTTTGAGCTAACTTAACTGCAAAATAAAGATCATAAGCAAACTCGATATACTCATCATCAAGCTTAATATTCATCTGTTTAAACCAATTTTTAAGTGTTTTACGTCGACCAGATAAAATTAGGGTAACATTTCTTACTTTTAAAGACTTCACTAATTCATCAATTCCCGACAGCACACTCACATCTTTATAAGTAAAACAAGGGATTGCATCGACAATAACATAGCTTATTGGATCACTAGACTCATCAATATAACTGATAATTCTTCGTTTAAAATAAGCGATATTGAAATAAGTTAGCGGAGAATTAAATCGATAAATCATTGTATTACTGATCGGTTGCACATTTTGGCTTATGGAATGAATCCGACCACTTTCATCAACACCTAATAACTGATCTTTAGGTCTAAATACTCGACGTAAAAATAAAAATAACCCCAGTAGTACCGCTAACGCCATACCAGGAATAATCCCTATAACAAGTACTGAAATAAGTGTTATCAAACTCAAATAAAAAGCGTCTCGATCAAATTTAAAAAAGCGAACGATGGTTTGAAAATTAATGAGTGAAATTGAAGAATATATTAAAATAACCCCTAACACACAAGTTGGAATATATTGTAAAGGCGAAAGGAAAAACAATACCACAATACCAATTAATATTGCTGCAATAATCGAAACTAGTTGCGTTTTACCTCCATTTGCATCATTTACAGCTGTTCTTGATGATGTACCACTAACAACAAACCCTTGTGATAACCCTGCTACAATATTAGCTATACCTAACGCTTTAAATTCAACATCGGCATTGGTTTCATAGTTATTTTTTGATGCAAAACTGCGTACAGTTATCATCATACTAACAAAACAGATGATAGCAATATTAAGTGAAGGAACAACTAAATCACGCATTAATCCTTTATCAAAATCAAGCCATGACTCGGTAGGAATAAAATCACTGCTAACATTACCAATAATACGAATATTAAAATATTCAAAATTAAACACCCACGAAAAAAACGTCATCACAATAACAGCTAATAAAGGTGCAGGATATAGAGGTTTTAATCGCTTTAAGGCAATTAAAATAGACAAAGTAAAAAACGAAACGAGTGCAGTGCCTATATGAATTTCTGACAATTTAAAAGGGAAATAGACTATTCGCTCAATCAAATAAGAATAATCGTAGCTAAAGCCTAAAGTCTTGGCTAACTGATCGACCATAATGGTAATTGATATGCCATTAAGCAAACCAATTAAAATAGGCTGACTAAGTAAGTCGGCTAAAGCACCAAGATGTAACTTTCCAGCAATGATACACCAAATGCCTATCATTATTGTTAATATAATAACTAATTGCCAGCGCAATATTGGATCATTAGCCGCTAAAGGTAACACAACAGCGGCAACTACAGCACAAGTTGCTGTATCAGGTCCTACAATCAATTGTTTAGAAGAACCAAAAAACGCATATACAATTAAAGGCAAAATGGTCGAATACAGTCCAGCTATAGCGCCAACACCAGTCAATTCAGCATAAGCAATTGACACAGGTAACGAAACAGCAGCAACTGATAAACCAGCTTTAATATCAAAATTAAGATATTCTCGTTTATACTGTAATAAACTGCCTAATCCAGGCATCCATGAAATTAGTTTTTGAAAAAAAGTACTTTTTAACAAATCAGCCATGCTAATCCTTATTTCCCCGCTATACTCATATCATCAATCAAAATTGAGCCACATTGAATACTTGTTCTTGTTTCGATATCATTTCCAATTTCCACAATGTTTTTATACATATCTTTAAGATTACCAGCAATGGTTATTTCACTAACTGGATATTGAATTTTTCCGTTCTCAACCCAAAATCCTGTAGCTCCACGCGAATAATCACCAGTCACACTATTAACACCTTGCCCCATTAACGAAGTCACCAAAACACCTTTATCCAATTTTTTTAGCATCTCATCAAAACTAGCATTTGCATGGCTTGGCGATACAAACCAATTATGAATCCCACCTGCATGCCCAGTCGATTTTAAGCCTAATTTACGTGCTGAATAATTGCCTAACAAATAAGTTTGTAATACACCTTGCTCAACAATATTGCGCTTAACTGTTTTTGTCCCTTCACTATCAAAAGGCGATGATCCAACGCCTTTTAAAATAAAAGGATCCTCATAAATAGTTAACCAATTAGGAAAAATCACCTTCCCTACACTATTTAAAAGAAAAGAAGATTTACGATAAATGGCACCGCCACTTATAGCACCTACTAAATGCCTAATGAGTCCAACGGCAACTTCTGCACTAAATAACACAGGAGTTTGCATTGTTGCGATCTGTTTAGCGCCTAAATGTGAGATCGCCCTATCAGCCGCCTGCACACCAATCCAATCAGCGGACTTAAGCTGACTATAATCACGTGATGAAGTATAAGCATAATTACTTTCCATCTGCCCTGCTTGTTGAGCAATAACTGAGCATGAAAGTGAATGTGAACTTGCGCAATAACCTTGCAACATCCCCAAACTATTACCATAAACATAAACGCCATAGCGACTACTAAAATAACCGCCATCAGAATTAATCAATTTGGAATGATTTAACGCAGTTAATTCGGCTTGTTTAGCCTGTTCAATGGCATTATCAACGTTCAAATCACTAGGATGAAATAAATCTAAATCGGGTGGATTAAATGCCATTTGACTCACATCACCCAAACCTGAACAAGGATCTGGCGAAGTATATTGCATAATATCAATCGCCATATTCACCGTTTGCAAAATAGCCTGAGAAGACAAATCATTGGTAGAAGCACTCCCTTTACGTTTATTTTGATAAACAGTAATAGATAACGCACCATCACTATTAAATTCAACATTCTCGGTTTCACCCATGCGAGTGCTAACATTAATACCTGTTGACTTATTAATCGATACCTCAACTTCATCAACACGTGACTTTGCTTGCTCAATAGCATTAGCAACAATTGCCGATAAAGTTTCTTTTTGATTTAAAGCTTCTTTTTTAATCTGTTCAATACTCATTTTATTATTTTCTACAATTCTGCTAGCGATACGCTATAATAAGCTAGAATTACACAATAGTTAACAAAAGAAATAACATGAATTACAATCAAGAGACAAATCTAGAACCCAACTTCGCTATTGACACTGAAGATGACGAAATCATCTACGTTAGTAAAAGTGAAATTAAACGTGATGCTGAAGCTTTAAAAAAATTAGGGATTGAACTTGTCAAGCTAAGCAAAAACGAACTTGAAAAAATTCCTCTCGATGAAGATCTCACTTATGCAATTGGACTTGCGCAGAAAATAAAAAAAGAAGGGTATCGCCGCCAAATTCAATACATTGGTAAACTGCTGCGTAACCGAGATATTGACCCAATTAGTCAAGCACTTGATAAACTTAAAAATCGCTATAATCAGCAAATCGCCCTATTTCACAAACTTGAAAAACTTCGTGATGAATTGATTGCAACTGGCGATGCCGAAACTATTATCGGTTTGTACCCAACTGCCGATCGTCAGCAATTACGAACCTTAGCCCGTTTAGCAAAAAAAGAGCAAGAAACAAACAAGCCAACCAAAACGGCAAGACAAATTTTTCAATATTTAAAAGAATTGAGCGACACTGAATAATCTTTATAAGGTGCGCTTATTATTATTCACAAACACTATATAAACTTAGATAGAGGATACAAAAATGGGACTTTTAAATGTACCAGCAGGTAAAGAATTACCAGATGATATTTACGTTGTGATTGAAATTCCAGCCAATGCAGATCCAATTAAATATGAAGTTGATAAAGACACTGGCGCTGTATTTGTTGACCGTTTTATGGCTACAGCAATGTTTTATCCATGTAACTATGGTTATATTAATCACACATTATCATTAGATGGCGATCCAGTTGATGTATTAGTCCCAACGCCATACCCATTACAACCAGGCTCAGTTATTCGTTGCCGCCCAGTTGGTGTATTAAAAATGACAGACGAAGCAGGTCAAGATGCAAAACTAGTTGCAGTACCTCACAGCAAACTATCAAAAGAATATGATCACATTAAAGATGTTGATGATTTACCTGAATTACTCAAATCACAAATCAAACACTTTTTTGAACAATACAAAGCATTAGAGAAAGGTAAATGGGTGAAAGTTGACGGATGGGATAACGCAGATGCCGCCCGTAAAGAAATTATTGAGTCATTTGAACGAGCAAAAAACAAATAAAGTTCAATAAAAAATATTTTTATCAAGGCCATAAATATTATTTTATGGCTTTTTTATTTTTCATAATTTTTAGTGACTTTAAAAATCAATTAAAATTTCAACGTCCAAAATTTGACTTTTATCAATTAAAAAATAATTTCCTGAAAATTCAATAAAACTTTTTTTTTTATAAAAAAAAATTATTATTCACATCTTGCTTTTGATTATAATTTATGCGGTAATATCACTGGGTAAACAACAAAGTACAAAATAGTGAATAACAATGAACCACAATAATGTATTTTTAAGCACATTATCTTGGCTTTTAGTTACATTATTAACACGATGTTAAAACCCATACGGTCGTAATGGCTAATTATTAATTATTGTTAGGATGTCTAGTAAATGAATAAAAAAACAGGCCAAGTAAAATGGTTTAATGAAAGTAAAGGTTTTGGTTTTATTACCCCTGCGGATGGAAGTAAAGATGTATTTGTTCACTTTTCAGCTATTTCAGGTGATGGTTTTAAAACATTAGCTGAAGGACAACAAGTTGAATTTGCTATCCAAGATAGCCCTCGTGGACCTGCAGCTGCTGAAGTCGTTGTAATCTAATTGAAACTTTAGAATTTCATATTAGAAAAACGCTCACTCACAAAGTGAGCGTTTTTTTGTCTCTAAAAAAACTAAAAATCTCTCTAAAATGAGAGCATAAAAAAAGCGACCCTAAGGTCGCCTTATAAACAAAGTTAAATATCAATTATTTTTTAGAAATAACTGCGATTAAATCTAATACTTTGTTTGAATAACCTACTTCATTGTCATACCAAGAAACAAGTTTAACAAAGTTATCACTTAATTGGATACCAGCTTTAGCATCAAATACTGAAGTACAAACTTCACCTAAGAAATCAGTAGAAACAACATCATCTTCGGTATAGCCAAGAACGCCTTTCATTGGGCCTTCAGCAGCGGCTTTGATTGCTTTACAGATATCTTCATATTTAGCTGGTTTTTCTAAACGAGCAGTTAAGTCAACAACAGAAACGTCTGGAGTAGGAACTCGGAAAGCCATACCAGTTAATTTACCGTTTAATTCAGGGATAACTTTACCAACCGCCTTAGCAGCACCAGTTGATGAAGGGATGATGTTTTGAGCAGCACCACGACCACCACGCCAATCTTTATGAGATGGACCATCTACAGTTTTTTGAGTTGCAGTTGTTGCATGAACAGTTGTCATTAATGCTTCAACAATACCAAAGTTATCGTTGATAACTTTAGCTAAAGGCGCTAAACAGTTAGTTGTACAAGAAGCATTAGAAACGATATCTTGACCAGCATAATCTTTATCATTAACACCGATAACAAACATTGGAGTGCTGTCTTTAGAAGGGCCAGTTAAAACAACTTTCTTAGCACCAGCTTGGATGTGTTTACGAGCAGTTTCATCAGTTAAGAATAAACCAGTTGCTTCAGCGACAACATCAACACCAACTTCATTCCATTTTAAGTTTGCAGGATCACGTTCAGCAGTAACACGAATTGCTTTACCATTAACGACTAATTTACCATCTTTAACTTCAACTGTACCGTCAAAACGACCATGTGTTGAATCATATTTAAGCATATAAGCCATATACTCAACATCTAATAAATCGTTGATAGCAACGATTTCAATGTCTGAACGTTTTTGAGCAGCACGGAAAACAATACGACCAATACGGCCAAAGCCATTAATACCTACTTTGATTGTCATAACAATTACCTTCTTTTTAGTGTTTTTAATGTTAAAAATCTTTCCTGTAAACTATCAAATTTTAAAGATTTATTCAAGAAGATTCCTAATAATTAAACACGAATTGATTAAATAGATTAAACTGAATGTAATTTATATTAATTATTATAAATAAAATCATGATATTGTAAAAAATAACCTGACGTAGTAAGCCGTACTATAATCAAAAACCGTCCCAAAACTAAATAACAAACCAATAACTTAGTTTTCAGTTTTCGATATATTCTAACGTCGTGAAAAGACAGGCATATTAATTTTACAATATGTAGGATTTTCACCTTAAAACATTTCAGACAGAAATCTGATTTTATTGGAATTTTTTCAAATAAACGTATTTACTATCTAATAGTAAATACGCAAACTAGGGGGCTTTACCTTACATGGAAACTTTTTTAATGCTTGTTCCTTATTAGCACCATAAACTTAACCACATTCCAAAGATTAAAAGCTAAGGAGTAACGCAAAGACCCCGCGGGCTATTACTCGATTGGTTGAAGTACACATCACCAACATCTGAGTCCACATCAAACTGAGTATTTCCAGCCGTGTCGCTTGTCCAGTATTGGTAGTCATAGACGAAACCTGCTCCAGCATAAAGGTACGTACCGCCCCACTCAGTGAAAAATCCTGCTCCTATTCGACGCTGATAATGATTACCACTTGATGATGGCGTAGCGCCGACAGAGCCTTTACACCAATCACCTTCCCATGTACCCAAACAGATTGCGTTCGTTAGATCCTTTACTTGCGGCACTCGATAGCCTAAATATCTACACCACGCTTCTGTATTAGAATAGTTATCTTGTTTATCTTTACGGTTCACGAACCACTTCTGTAATGCAAATCCATATTTTACCAGCTCATTACCAGTACTAATATCTCTACCCACTAACTCAAAAATCTGCGGTAACCTTGGCACAGCAATTCGATTAGGATAATGATTATTTATTTGAGCGCTTGCCTCAGGACCTTTTAGCGTAACGCGCGCTATAATTTCTCCTCCAGATGTAAGCCAATCATCTTCAGCCCATATCCATGTCACTGTGGCTGTTATTCCCCCATGTGTAACTGGCTCCCATACCAATTGGCGTGCATCAATTTCCTCTATAACTAAATCAAAATATAATCCATCAGCGCCTGTAGTCGGAAAATTAAGGCCGTATGATGCAGGATTGGTTGATTGAACTAAAAAGCCCTCATCAGGATTCCATATATCAGCTGGACCTGCGAAGTTGACTCCACTAATATCTACACCATTTTTACCAAATAGCAGATTCGGCCTTGCATAATTGATAACTACCGACTGTGGTAGCATTATTGCATCACTACGATGATTATTTACACGACCACTTTTACTAGTTAATGCCTGTAAACTCCATGAAGATGACAGTAATAACACCCCCAACACCAATAGGCTTTTTGGAAACAATTTCGATAATACGTTGAGAGATAATTTGGAAGATATAAATAAGTTTCGTGTAAAAATTCGTCGAATAAGATTATTTAATAAATTTAAGACATAGGTTTGCCAGTGCTGGTGTCTGGTGTCTGGTGTCTAAAATGATAATGCATTATGGTTTACCTGTCAAGTAATGATTTGTTTTATTTAGATTTTTTACAATTGCTTGCTTATTTAATAAGCTTTCTTTCCTATAGCGATAAAAGTATAACCATTTAAGATATAGCTGGCTAGTTTTTTAGCGGATTTTTTGTAAAGAAATGTAAAGATAAAACAATTCGACTTTATAGATAGGTTAATTTTATAATTAAAATATGCTGTTAGCTTTATAGCTTTTGAGTTTTGTCGAAATAACTGATATTGGTGATAACGTTTAATTTAAGAATTTTGAGCGTAACATCTTACAACTCACATGAGATACAAAATATGAACTACGGTACCCAACGCTCTCGCTCTTAACCATCGGTATGATTTACTCGAATCATTATGATATTCGCCTTTTTTAAGCCTATTTGCTTTGCTCAGAAGTGCCAAATTGTTCCTGATAAATTGGCATCCCTGACAAAGCACAAACTCGCCAAGCAGTCCAATTTTTCGTGCTGCCTCACTCTGTTAGCAAAGCACTACAACACAGTTAAAAGATAGGTGGATTGACCTTGCCGTGTTGTGTGTTTTCTCTAAAATAGTTCAGGTAGACCATTGATTTTATTAAAGTTTTTTATTTCACTTAATTTAAGTAATTATTAGCTAATTTCTGTTTTTATTACAATGTTTTTGCTGTGTTTTTTGTGCCTTGCACATGCTAATAATTAAAGCGAATTAATTAGTTAGTTCGTTATTTTTTGAAAAGTGTTACAGGTCAGTTTTGAAGTGATTTTTACTTTTTTTGCTACTAAAAGTAAAAATGATTTTCTTTTTTATTTTTTGGCGTACAATCAAAATCACCCATAAATATAGGTAACGTTATGTTATATAATAACAAATATATACATCATGAACTTCATCACCATGAGTGTTGTCATGGCAATTGTTTAAATATGGCACATAATCATGTTCATTTATCTCACGATATAACTTGTCATCAAGAATCAACACATAGCTGTGGGGGCGATACTCATACTACGTCTAAAAATGAGTTTGACGATCCCCCTGATGATCCCAACAGGCTAAACGAGCAAATTAAATTAACTTGGAAAATAAAAGGCATGGATTGTGCGCACTGTGCTCAACAAATTGAAAATAGCCTAAAAGCGTTACCCAATATTAACCAAATTAAGATTGTTTTTTCTACCGAAAAGTTGGTGGTATTTGTTCCCCAACATAATGAAAAAACCATTAAATTAATAGAAAATAAAGTTATCGAGCTAGGCTATAAACCTATTTTTGAATCATCTCCAGAACATTCTCATCATCATGATCATTCCCACAGTTTTGATAAAAAAGAACTAATTCCTTTAGTGGTATTAGGCACTTTAATTGTGATGAGTTATATCCTTTTGTTATGGAATCAAACCGTTGGCGAATATGCCTTTATAATGACAGCAATTGTTGGGTTAATACCTATTTTGAAAGAAGCGGTAGTTTTAACGCGTAGTGGTACACCATTTGCAATTGAGTCGTTAATGAGTGTGTCAGCTATTGGAGCTTTGTTTATTGGTGCCTCCGAAGAAGCAACCATGGTCTTATTTTTATTTATGATAGGCGAAATGCTAGAAAGTATTGCTACAAGTAAAGCTAAAAAAGGTATTTCGTCGCTCGCTGAGCTGATGCCCCAAGAAACAGTGATAATCATTAATGGGGAGCGAAAAACGGTTGCCAGTCATAGCTTAAAACCCAATGATATTATTGAAATTTCGTCTGGTGGTCGTTTGCCTGCTGATGTGATTTTGATAAGTGAGCAAGCCAATATTGATGAAAGTGCACTAACTGGTGAGTCGATCCCTGTTAATTATCTTTCTGGCGATAAGATTTTGGCTGGTTCACTCGTGGTTGATAATACAATCCAATTAAAAGTGGTATCAGAAGTTGGGCAAAATGCGGTAGATCGTATTTTACAGTTGATTGAAGATGCCGAGGAGCGTAAAGCACCTATTGAACGATTTATTGATAAATTTAGTCGTTATTATACGCCAGCAATTGCTTTATTTGCTCTGTTAGTGATTATTGCGCCACCTTTGTTGTTCAATGCTGATTGGTATACTTGGTTTTATCGAGGTTTAACTCTATTGTTAATTGGTTGCCCTTGTGCATTGGTTATTTCAACGCCTGCGGTAATAACGTCGGCCTTGTCTAATGCGGCAAAACAAGGCGTGCTAATTAAAGGCGGTGCGGCGCTAGAGCATATTGGTTCAGTTAAAGTGGTTGCATTTGATAAGACTGGTACGTTAACCGAAGGTAAACCGCAAGTCACCGATGTGATTAGTCAAGATATTTCAAAAGAGCAATTATTGACATTAGTTGCCGCTATTGAAAGCGGTTCGCATCACCCCATTGCTAAGGCTATTGTTGATTATGCATTGCAGAATCAATTAAATATTAATGAGGCCGATAATCGTAAAGCGATTGCGGGGGTTGGCGTTCAAGGCGAGGTAGATAATCAGACTTTTTATATTGTGTCACCAAGTAAGGTTGTGACAGTTTCATCACCATTGAAAGATGAACATACCAAAATTATTGAGGAGCTTGAAAACGCTGGTAAAACTGTAGTAGTTGCAGTAACAAGTCAACAATTGATGGGCATTATTGCATTGCAAGATGTGTTGCGGGCTGATGCAATTACTACAATGAATGAGCTTAATAAGCTTGGCGTTAAGACTTTGATGCTGACAGGCGATAATGCGCGAGCGGCCAAAGCCATTGCCTCGCAATTAGGTATGGATTACCGTGCGGAGTTGTTACCTGCCGATAAATTAGCAGAAATTGAAAAGATGCGTATCTCAACGACGATTGCTATGGTGGGCGATGGAATTAACGATTCTCCAGCCATGAAAGCGGCAACCGTAAGTATTGCTATGGGTAGTGGTACTGATGTTGCGCTAGAAGCCGCTGATGCCGCATTAACTAAAAATAGCTTGTTAAGTTTACCTAAGCTAATTGGTTTAACTCGTTTTGCCTCTCGTAATATTAAACAAAATGTTACAATTGCGTTGGGAATTAAGTTAGTATTTTTAATTACCAGCTTATTTGGCTTTACTGGACTGTGGCTGGCTGTGCTAGCTGATTCAGGTACGACTGCGATTGTGACAGCTAATGCGCTTCGAGTTTTGAAATTTAAGAATAAAAGTTAAAATTGGTTTAATTAACCTATTTCACTTGTAGCAAGTGGAATAGGTTCTTTAAATGATTGTTAGGTTATTATTCATCACTTCTTAATGAGATTTCGCCACCAATATGAGCTTCAATTTTACCATTTTGTTCTAACAATAAGGCTCCTTGGTCATTTATACCTTTTGCTATTCCTTGAATAATATTATCGCCAATTAATAGTTTTACAGGACGGTTAACAAAGTTATCTAGTCTATTCCAATCATTAATAAATGGCACTAAACCATGTTTTTCAAATTCTATTAATTGACTTTTTAAGGTTTTGGCAACCTGCGCAACTAATAAGTTACGATCAACATTGCCTAAATTAGCCCATTTTTGGTTAACTATGTTGGTATCCGGGTTTGTCATGGTTAAATTGACGCCAACACCAATCACAACATGGGCACAGTCGCCAGTTTTACCTGCAAGCTCAACTAAAATACCAGCTAGTTTTTGATCGTTAAGATATAGATCGTTTGGCCATTTAACTTTGATGTCTTGGCCAGATAATGTACGTAAGGTGTCAGCAATAACAATACCAACAACTAAACTCAATCCCATTGCCGCCGCTACGCCTTGTTCTAGTCGCCAATACATTGAAAAGTATAGATTAGTGCCAAAAGGTGAAAACCATTTTCGCCCTCGCCTTCCCCGTGCTTTGGATTGAAATTCGGCCACACAGCAATCGCCCGATGTTAGTTGATCAATTCGATCCAGTAGATATTGGTTAGTTGAATCAATAATAGGTAATATTTCACATCGACTATTCGATTGATAATGCTGGTTAATTTTGGTTTTATTAAGCAAATTAAGAGGCGCTGCCAAGCAATAGCCTTTACCCTGTATTGAGGTTAGCTCAATCCCCCACTCACGCAGTTGTTTGATGTATTTATTAATGCCTGCACGGGTTATGCCAAAAATTGTTGCCAATTCTTCCCCTGAATGGAATTGACCATCGGCTAGTATTTCAATTAATTTAAGCGGATTTTTGTAGCTGCGCATCCGTTCCTCTTTTTTGGGCTAATAATATAATAAAGTATAACGAAATTATAGCAAAACTAACAAATAAATAGGTGTTACTTGTTTTATCCATAATAAATGCTATCACAGCAGGAGCAACTAAACTCCCTAATGTATTGGTTAATAGCATTGCTTGATTCATCGCCACAATATCTTGCTTTCTAACACACGAGCAAGCCCAAGCCATGGATATGGGATAAATGGTGTAAATAGTGGCGCCTAATAAAATAATCGCCAACGCATTAAACCAATTGAATATCAGCATAATACATGCAATTAACATTAGTAACGATTCAATTAATAATATAAGTTGCCGTCCAAATTTGTCTGCACACCAGTTAGCAGGCATTTGTGCAATCACTCCTGATAAAATCAGTAAAATCATCCAATTAGCCACCTGAATATCACTATATCCTAAATGTGAGTAATAGGCTGGTAAAAGTGAATATAACGATCCAATTAACATACCTGCAATAACACAACCAGTTAACCCAAGTCGAGAGGGTTTATTTAATATCATTGGCATGATGTTAAAGCTGCTTTTTTTCCTTTTTGGTAATTTATAATGGGTCAGCAAAATAAATAAAATTGCTAATCCCATCAGTAACATAATAACTAATCCAAAATATAATATGTTTTGCGGAAAATACTGCAACAAAGCTTGCCCTAAAACCGTACCTAGGTAATAAGTGGTTAAATAAACTGCCAGCATTTTTCCTCGCGTACGTACAGGGCCAGTGAGTAATATACAACTTTCTATAACCACCCAAGTGACCGCACAAGCAATGCCTATAAAAAATCGCCACATTATCCAGCTATAAAAATTCATTGAAAAACTTAATCCAATGGTTGCAATGGCAAAAATAATGCAACTATAGGTGTATGTGTGCCGAGCATTGAATTTATTAATAAACCAATTGGCGAAAATGGTACCTAGCAAGTTACCAGTAAAATAACTTGATCCGACAAGACCAATTTGCCCAAGCGAAAACTCATTACGCACTAACCACAATGGTACCTGTGTGTTTAATGCTGACAACGAGATTGTTACAAAGAGCAAACTCGTTAATAAAATAGGGAATGAATACGAATGTTTCATAATGTTATCGCGTATAATTATGGGTTAAAATTTGCGGGCAATTATAATTTGGTGCTAATTATAAATAATTGTCTGCATCAATTTCGCCCGAGTTGCCGATAAATCGGATTTCGGGTGATAAATTCACCGAGAATTTTTGTAATACACATTTTTTTATATGTCGAGCTAATTCAACCACATCTTGTGCTGTTGCTTGGTCTTTATTAACTAAAACCAATGCTTGTTGTTGATGCACAGCCGCTCCGCCTATTTGGTAGCCTTTAAGACCACACTGATCAATAAGCCAACCTGCGGCTAATTTTGTTTGATGATTAGCTTGTGGATATATTGGCATGTTTGGATAAATTTCAAGTAGCTTGTCCGCCACAATTTTATCGATCACAGGGTTTTTAAAAAAACTTCCACCATTGCCTAAAACCTTTGGATCTGGCAATTTACTACAACGAATTTCGCACACTTTATCAAATATCATTTTTGCAGTAACAATTTTGGGATCAAAGTTTCGCAATTCCCCATAAGTTAAAACTGGCTGCCACTGTTTTGGTAATTTTATACCAACATTGATAACAGCATAACCTTGCAAATACGCTTTTTTGAAGATACTTTCACGATATCCATATTGGCCATCAGTTACAGTGATGATTTTGCCTGTAGCTAGTTCAAGTAGCTCCACATAATCAGCAACTTTTTGAAACTCAACACCATAAGCACCAATGTTTTGAATCGGTGCCGAACCTACACATCCAGGAATTAATGCTAGATTTTCAAGTCCTGGTATGTTCTGCTTGATT
Organism: Gilliamella sp. BG3; assembly: GCF_046635605.1. Lineage (NCBI taxonomy): Bacteria > Pseudomonadati > Pseudomonadota > Gammaproteobacteria > Orbales > Orbaceae > Gilliamella > Gilliamella sp. BG3. The sequence continues at coordinate 89,715 of NZ_JBIDFE010000003.1, read as the reverse complement.
GTTGTTGATACTAGATCATGCCAAGTTTCACCAGCACCAACTTTTAAATGCCATGCTTGTTCTGTTTCGCTAATGGTAATACCTTTGATACGATTAACAATAATAATACCATCAAAATCACAGGTAAAAAGTGTGTTACTGCCTTCACCAATAATCATAATTGGTAAATTTTGGGAGTTATCTTGCCAAACCTGTTGTAATTGTTCGGGACTGGTTACAGTAACAACGTTTTGCGCAAAAACAGTTAAACCAAATGTATTAGGAATTTTTTGTTTCATTGATAACTACCTTTAATTTTTTGTGAAAATAGATGCCCGAAAATCAATCAATTTCTTAGGTTATTTTTATAGTTTGGGATCTATCGTATTTAATGTTTATATTACCACATTGGTTAGGAGCTGTTGATCTTTTGTATTAATCATAAGCATCCTTTACATTCTTAGTCACATCATGCAATGTACTAATGCAATCATACTGATATAATTTCTTGCCAACTTATTGTAACGTGTTACTACATTCAATAATGTTTCATTTTTCAGTGATTATCTGTTAACAATCTCCAGAGCATAACAAATTGTTATTATTAGCATTTTGCAAAATTATATTATAACACCATCTTTAATAGCGTCTTTCTATTTCCTTTTATTGAAAGAGCAACTGCTTTTAGCTGTATTTGATATTTTAATTAATTGTTAGGCGTGACGAAGTCCTTAAAATGCAAGTGTTCAGTATACCTAATATGTAGAAAGATGCCTTATCCGTTTTTAAATGTTTGCTGAATCGGTGACAATTATTTTTTCTTGATGATATAGGAGCCATATCGGATATTTGTGATACAAGGTTAGTGCTTTTTTATGTATATTCATTATAGTAGCTTCTCTAACAACTGTGAACAACACGATTCCTACATATAAGTAAAAATTAAATCATTCCTAATAAAGAATAATTTACAGAACATAAAAACTTATCGGTATATTAGTAATGAATTTTAAGTAAATGTTTGCTAAAATATAGCGATTTTTTAATTATTATCTGGAGAATTTTATGGCAGGTCATAGTAAATGGGCCAATACGAAACACCGTAAAGCTGCACAAGATGCAAAACGGGGTAAAATCTTTACCAAAATTATTCGTGAATTAGTAACTGCGGCAAAATTAGGTGGTGGCGATCCAGCGTCAAACCCTCGATTACGAGCTGCAATGGATAAAGCGTTATCTAATAATATGACCCGTGATACCATGAACCGAGCTGTTGCGCGGGGTGTTGGTGGGGAAGATGATAGCAACATGGAAACGATCATCTATGAAGGTTATGGTCCTGCTGGCACAGCTGTAATGGTTGAATGCCTGAGTGATAATCGTAATCGAACTGTGTCCGAAGTACGCCATGCATTTACTAAAACAGGTGGTAACTTAGGTACTGATGGTTCAGTTTCATATTTGTTCACTAAAAAAGGCGTTATTTCATACCCAACTGGTACTGATGAAGACCAAGTTATGGATGCTGCGCTTGAAGCAGGGGCAGACGACGTTGTGACTTATGATGACGGCGCAATTGATGTATTTACTACACCAGAATCATTTGGTGAAGTAAAAGATGCGCTTGATGCTGCTGGGCTAGTTGCCGAAGCCGCTGAAGTATCAATGATTCCAGCAACAAAAGTCGATCTTGATATTGAATCTGCACCAAAATTATTACGTTTAATTGATATGCTTGAAGATTGTGATGATGTTCAAGAAGTTTATCATAATGGTGAAGTTTCTGACGAGGTTGCTGCAACACTCTAATGGCCATTATTCTTGGCATCGATCCTGGATCTCGTTTGACGGGTTACGGTGTAATCCATCAAACGGGACGACAACTTACCTACCTTGGTAGCGGATGTATTCGTACTGCTGTTGATGATTTACCTACTCGTCTAAAACGAGTATACGCCGGTGTTAGTGAAATTATTTTACAATTCCAACCTGATATGTTTGCTATTGAACAAGTTTTTATGGCTCATAATGCCGATTCCGCATTAAAGTTAGGTCAAGCAAGGGGAGCAGCAATTGTTGCTGCTGTAAATAATAATTTACCTGTTTTTGAATACGCAGCTCGTTTAGTTAAGCAGAGTGTAGTAGGAACAGGCGCAGCCGATAAAAAGCAAGTGCAACATATGGTCAAATTATTATTAAAGTTACCAGCTAGCCCTCAAGCTGATGCCGCTGATGCCTTAGCTATAGCAATCACCCACGCCCATACAAGTCAGCAGTTACTAAAGCATCGCAAGTAAATATAACAAAATTCAATTTACGTATACGCAACTATATAAATAAAAAATGCGCCAAAAAAACGGCGCATTTCGTTATTTTAATAGCTCGCTTAAGTTATATATGACCTATAGAACTATACATCAAGGCCATATATGTACCAAAACTAGCTATTTAGTTATTGCTTTTAAGAACGGTTAACAGGTAACACTGCTTTATTTTTATGTTTTGTAAATAGTTTTGTTACAAATAAAAAGAACAAGGGAACATAAAATATTGCTAAAAATGTTGCTGTCAACATACCACCAATTACACCAGTACCTACCGCATTTTGGCTAGCGGAACCAGCACCACTATTTAATGCTAGTGGTAATACCCCTAAAATAAAGGCAAACGAAGTCATTAAAATCGGGCGTAGGCGCAGACGACAAGCTTCAAGTGTAGCATCAATCAATGATTTACCCTCTTTTTCCAAGGCATCTTTGGCAAATTCTACAATCAATATAGCATTTTTAGCAGATAACCCCATTGTCGTTAATAGTCCTACAATAAAGTAAATATCGTTATCAAGCCCTCTAAACATAGTTGCAAATACTGTACCTAAAATTCCAAGAGGAATAACGAATAAAATCGAAATCGGTACCGTCCAACTTTCATACAATGCAGCTAATGATAAAAATACAACAATAATCGAAATAATGTAAAGAGTTGTTGTTTGTGAACCTGTTTGACGTTCTTGATAAGAAATATCAGTCCAGTCAAAAGTAAATCCTTTAGGCAAATTTTTCGATAATTCTTCCATTACAGCCATTGCTTGCCCAGAACTCAGGCCTGGAGCAGCTGAACCACTTATCTCCATTGCTGCCACACCATCATAACGAACTAGTGAAGGAGATCCATAAGTTTTTGTCGTAGTAGCAAACGCATCATATGGAACCATTTCACCATTTTTATTTTTAACATGCCAGTAACTAAAATCATCTGGCAACATGCGATAAGGTGCATCTGATTGTAGGTATACTTTTTTAACTCGGTTATTATAAACAAAATCGTCAATATAAGCAGAACCTAAAGCTGTGGACAATACAGTATTTACTGAATTTACCGAAACGCCTAATGCTTGTGCTGCTTCAAAATCAACATTAATTTTGTACTGCGGAACATCTAGCATACTTCCCGGTCTAACTTGTTGCAGTTTAGGATGATGAGAAGCTTGACCCAACATTTGGAAAAATGCACCTACCAAAGCATCATGCCCATAACTAGCCGTATCTTTCAGTACATAAGAAAAACCATTAGCCATACCTAATGCTGGAACAGCTGGTAAGTTGGTAACAATTACCCTTCCCTCGGTTATAGTAGAAGCAAATCCCCAACCGCTAGCGACTAAAGCATTAACTTTTTGATCTGCGCGTTTACGTTGTTCCCAATTTTTTAATCGAACAAAGCCTAACCCCATATTTTGCCCACGACCAACCATACTAAATCCAGCTACAGTAAATATTTCCTCAACTGAATCAGCTTTTTGCTCAGTATAAAATTTTGCCGTTTTATTTAAAACTGACATAGTTTGCTCTAAAGTTGATCCTGGCGGTAGCTCAACCATAACTAAAAGCACACCCTGATCTTCATTAGGTAAAAAACCAGTAGGTAACCGATTAAAGCCAAAGATTAATCCAACTAGAATTAAAGCATAACAAACAAAAGCTATTAATGGATAACGAACAACTTTTATTACACCTTTTTCATAATGGCGTAAACTTTTTTCATAGAACTCGTTAAACCATTTAAAGAATTTTTTTGTGCCAACAGAACACCAACTAAATGGTGGTATAGATTCTAACTTGTCACCTAACGAGTTTCTTTTTAATTTACTTTTAGATGGTGCTTTTAAAATTTGAACACAGAGCGCTGGAGTTAATACAATTGCCATCAACACTGATAATGCCATCGCTGTTACAATGGTAATTGAAAATTGGCGGTAAATTCCACCCGCTGCACCTCCATAAAATGCCATAGGAACGAATACTGCAGATAACACAACTGCAATACCAACCAACGCTGAAGTAATTTGTTCCATCGATTTAACGGTTGCATCATAAGGCGATAAACCTTCATCATGCATAATACGTTCAACGTTCTCAATAACAACTATTGCATCATCTACCAACAAGCCTATGGCAAGCACCATTGCAAACATAGATAATGTATTAATCGTAAACCCACAGATATACAAAACAGCAAAAGTTCCTAGCAATACCACAGGTACGGTAATCGTCGGTATAAGTGTCGAACGGAGATTTTGTAAAAAGACATACATTACAATAACAACTAAAATAATAGCTTCAATCAATGTATGTACTACGTTATTAATTGATAATTTTACAAATGGTGTTGTGTCATACGGATAAGCATAGTGAATATCTTCAGGAAAGATTTTTGATAATTCGGCTAATTTTTTATCTACCTGATCAGAAGTTTCTAATTGGTTAGCTCCTGTTGCCAAATAAATACCAAGACCTGCAGATGCTTTACCATCATAATAAGAAATAAAGTTATAATCAGACGCACCAATTTCAACCGTTGCTATATCTTTTAATAAAAGATTAGAACCATCTGTATTTACACGCACTAAAATATTTTGGAATTGTTCGGGTGTTTTTAAACGTGATTGAGCTGTAATTGTCGCATTGAGTTCTTGTCCATCTGTTGATGGTAAGGCACCTAATTGCCCTGCTGTTACTTGCGCATTTTGTGCTTGAATAGCCGCAATGATTTCTTCAATTGATAAATTAAAATAGGTCAATTTATTTGGATCAAGCCAAATACGCATTGCATATTCAGAGCCAAACAATTGAGTATCACCTACACCCTGTACACGTCTAATCTGATCTTGCACAGTTGAATAAACAAAATCAGCAATATCTGCTTGTGTTTTTTTAGGATTTGTTGAATAAAAACCCACAACCTTTAAAAAATTGGTGTTATTTTTTGCAACAGAAACACCATTTTTTTGCACACTTTCTGGTAGCCTTGATTTAATACTCTCTACTTTATTTAACACTTGTACTTGAGCAAAATCGGGATTAGTTCCAGGAGCAAAGGTTAACGTCGTTTGAACAACACCTTGTGCACTACTGGTTGATTTCATATAAATTAGATTATCCAATCCAGTTAAATTCTGTTCAATCAACTGAGTAACAGTATTTTCGATGGTCTGTGCATCGGCACCTGGGTAAACAGCACTAACAGTTACAGCAGGAGGGGCAATGTCAGGATACTGCTCAACAGCTAGTAGCTTGATACATAAAGCACCTCCTAGCATCATCATGATAGCAATTACCCATGCAAAAACAGGTCTATCAATAAAAAACTTAGCCATAATTCACCTACTCCTGTTTTATTTCACACTGTTTTTTATGATACTGTCTAATTGTTCTTGTGAAAGTGTATTAGGATCTCCGACTTTTTCTACTTTCATAGGTGGAGCATCTTTTTGAGGTTTTTCAACAGAAGTTAAATTAAGTAATCCAGTAATAATAACCTCTTCACCAATGTTAATTCCCTTTGTTACAACCCAATAACCACCAACTCCTGTGTATACTTGAATATCTTGTCGATACTCTACTGTATTATCAGGTTTCAAAATTTTTGCAGTATATTGCCCTAACTTATTGCTGGTAATTCCTTGCTGTGGAACAAGCACTGCATTTTTGATATAGCCTAATGTCAACTGAGGCTTAACAAACATGCCGGGTAAAATTTTCCCTTCACTATTTGTAAATTGTGACCGCAAAGTTACTGTACCCGTTGTTTCATTTACAGTCATATCAGAAAATTTTACACTACCTGGATAAGCGTATTTAGAACCATCATTAAAGTATAATTCGACATTATTACCTTTTACTGGTTCATAAATTACGTTTTCATCCTGAATATATTTATTATAACGGGTAGCCGCTTCTGTCATATCGACATAAATTGGGTCTAGTTGTTGAACTAGTGCAAGTGGTGTCGATTGACCTGCCGACACTAATGCCCCTTCAGTCACACTTGATTTACCTATATACCCATCAATTGGTGAATACACTTTTGTATATTCTAAATTGACTTTAGCTGTATGCTCAGCTGCTTGTGCAACTAATACTGCAGCTTCAGCCTGTTTAGCATCTGCAGCTGCTTTATCGTAATCTTGTTGGCTGATTGATTTAGTATTTAATAATCCAGCGTAACGCTTAAGAGTAAGTTGAGCAATATTTGCATTCGCTTTAGCGCTAGCAACACTTGCTACCGCACTATCATAATTAGCTTGATAAATAGCTGGATCTATTTGATAAAGAGATTGTCCGGCCTTAACATTCGAACTTTCATCAAACTCGCGTTTTAAGACGATACCACCTACTTGAGGCCTAATTTCAGCAATTTGAGATGCAACAACCCTACCTGGTAAACCAATTTTTAATGTGTAATTCAATGGTTCCACTTTAAATACAGTTACCTTCGGTAATTTATTATTACCATTTTTTGAATTGCCATTATCACAACTTGTTAATAAAAGTAGGCTAGCACACGCCACAGGCAAGGCTAATAATAGCTTGTTAAATCTCATATAAATATGACCTCAGTAAACTTAATAATTATTTTAATTTTTAATAATTGATCTTAGTTAAAAGTAATCGGCGATTTTACAAAAAATATGCATAGATTGTAAGTATCTTTACAAGTTAATAGCACAGAGTTCTAAAAAATAGCTAGTTAGATTATGATACTAAAAAAAGTATTGCTAATTAGGATTATTGCTAGAAATAAAGTAATATAGAGTAATTGATTTTTTGTGCTATAAAGTATCTTAAATAAAATGTTATACTACAAATATCAAATATGGTTGCTTTAATGAATATTAATTCATATTGCTAATAAAGAATAAAAAATTTACATTACTGTACTCCGCAATCACTTTTTCAAAAGATGATTGAATAATTTGAGTCTATATTTAATTTAATACAGAGATGGTTATTATGGATAATTTACGTATTGTTCTAGTTGTTGTTGCATCCTTGGTCATTATTGCATTGCTCATCCATGGGTTTTGGATCAATAAAAAAGAACGTTCTTCGCTTTTTAGTTCAAATAAAAAAGGAAAATTTGAAAAAAATACTCAACAATATCAAAACTATTCTATGAATGACATAGAAGAAGATGATGATGTTATCTTACTCAAACCTAAAACAACAAAAAGCAGTGAAACCGTTGAAAACGATGTAATTATTAATGAACTCACAAAAGAGCAAGAAAAAATACCTCAACAAGAAGATTTATTTGTTGATAATGACGACAAACAAGAGATTAATGCTGAAACAACAAAAGAACCAGCTATCAATGTTGAACTTGATCTTTTTGAAGATGAACAACACCCTGATTTAATTCTTACAACGAAAGAAAAACCATCAGATACTAATAATGAAATTAACCATAACGAAGAACCCAAAAAAATAAATATTGACACTGAACAATCCACAACCGAAATTATTGTATTAAATATCACAGGCATTAACGGGAAATTATTACAAGGTGATGTGTTACTCGCTAGCATTATGCAATCTGGTTTTCAGTTCGGTGATATGAGAATTTTTCACCGCCATGTAGATCCTGCGGGTAATGGAGCAATATTATTTAGTTTAGCCAATATGGTGACACCTGGATATTTGGATCCCGATACAATGTATGAATTTACTACACCTGGTGTGTCTATTTTTATGGTTGCGCCTACAGAGGGTAACAATCAACAAAACTTCAAATTAATGTTGCAAACAGCACAACGCATAGCTGACGATGTCAACGGTGTAGTATTAGATGATGAACATCATATGCTAACCCCTCAAAAAATAGACAGTTATAAAGAACGTATTAAAAAGGTCAGTAACGAAATTTAACCGTAGTCTTTTCAGCAAATCTTTTAAAAAATTCCACCAACTTGAATTGGTGGATAAAAATGAATATAACCTATTTATAATATTTTCCCAAACCTTCGTTTTAATAAGAGCATATAATCATGTCGCTACATAATGAAACAAAAAATTCAGTAAATACACCTGAATTGAATAAAGACATAGCGAAGCAATTGACTTCACTACGCAACCTAATTAGACATCATGAATACTGTTATTATGTCCTTGATACACCAGAAATTCCCGATGTTGAATATGATAAATTAATAAAGCAACTACAAACATTAGAACAGCAAAACCCAGATCTTATTACTTCCGACTCACCAACCCAACGAGTTGGTGGTTCCCCATTAGCCCAATTTGCATCCATTAAACATGAAATACCTATGCTATCACTAGATAATGTCTTTGATGATGCTAGCTTTATTGCATTTAACAAACGAGTTAAAGATCGTCTTCATTTAAACGATGCTGAACAGGTTGAATATTGTTGTGAGCTCAAACTTGACGGACTTGCTGTCAGTCTTCTTTATGAAAATGGTCGTTTTTTACAAGCAGCAACACGAGGAGATGGTACAACAGGAGAAGACATAACAGCCAATGTAAAGACTATCAAAACAATTCCACTAGTTCTAAGAGGCGATAACATCCCTTCTAGATTAGAAGTTCGAGGAGAAGTCTTTATGACACATAAAGGCTTCGAAAAACTCAACGCAGATGCAGAAAAGCATAACGAAAGAGTATTTGCCAATCCACGTAATGCAGCCGCTGGTTCATTAAGACAATTAGATCCTAAAATTACAGCAAAAAGACCATTAGCATTTTTTTGTTATGGTGTTGGTATTGTCGAAGGTACCACATTACCTGACACTCATTACGATCGTTTAATGCAATTTAAAGCTTGGGGGTTACCAGTTAGTAATAAAGTACAAAAACGCCAAGGGGTGCAAGCCGCTCTAGATTATTTTAAACTAATTGGTGAACAGCGTATGTCATTAGATTTTGATATCGATGGTGTAGTAATTAAAGTTAATAGTATTGAACTACAAAATCAGCTTGGATTTGTTGCTCGAGCACCAAGATGGGCCACAGCATTTAAATATCCGGCTCAAGAAGAAATTACAAAATTAAATAAAGTAGACTTTCAAGTTGGGCGAACAGGTGCAATTACTCCTGTAGCAAGGCTTGAACCTGTATCAGTTGCTGGCGTTATTGTGAGCAATGCGACATTACATAATAGCGATGAAATAATCCGATTAGGTATCCGTGAGGGTGACTATGTAACAATACGCCGAGCTGGTGACGTTATTCCTAAAATAGTAGCCGTCATAGTAGATAGAAGACCCGCCGACACAAAAGAAATCATCTTCCCGACACACTGCCCTATTTGTGGCTCGCAAATAGTTCGAGACGAAGGTGCAGCGATATCACGCTGTGCTGGAGGTTTGATTTGCCCTGCACAACGAAAAGAAGCCTTAAAGCATTTTGTTTCACGGCGAGCAATGAATGTTGATGGTATGGGCGAAAAAATTATTGAACAACTGGTTGATAAAGAATATGTCAAAACACCTGCAGATTTATATAAACTAAATCTACCAACACTATGTAGTTTAGATAAAATTGGGGAAAAATCTGCCAATAACTTATTAAATGCACTAGAATTATCTAAAAATACTACATTAAGCCGCTTTATATTTGCGCTTGGAATCCCGAATGTTGGTGAAGTTACTGCCGAAAATCTTGTTAACCAACTTGGTAGTTTATCAGCAATTGAGAATGCCTCACTAGAAAAACTACAATCAGTAAACGAAATTGGTGCCGTCATTGCAGAAAGCATTATTGACTTTTTTCAAGAACCACATAATCGCAATGTAATTGAACAACTAACCAGTAATGAAGTAGGCATTCACTGGCAAGATGTCATTCCACAGGTACAAGAGATCGCCATTAACTCACCTTTTTCAGGAAAAACTGTAGTATTAACTGGTACATTGTCGGTTTTAACACGAGATGAAGCCAAAGATAAATTAAAGCAACTAGGAGCCAAAGTAACAGGCAGTGTTTCGAAAAATACTGATCTAGTCATTGCAGGAGAAGCAGCAGGCTCTAAACTTAATAAGGCTCAAGAACTAGGAATAAAAGTTATTGATGAGCAAGAATTAATAAATTTACTTGATCAGTAAATATCAAATCTACTGGTACTTATTAGTAAATTGATTAGAATAACAATTATCAAATAACAAGGAGGACATTATGCCTTTACTAGACAGTTTTAAAGTTGATCACACAAAAATGAAAGCACCCTTTGTGCGAATTGCAAAAACAATGGTGACCCCAAAAGGTGACAGCATTACTGTGTTTGATCTACGCTTTACCATTCCAAATAAAAACAACCTTCCAGAAAAAGGAATTCATACATTAGAACATTTATTTGCTGGTTTTATGCGCGATCATCTTAACAGTGATAAAGTTGAAATAATCGATATTTCACCAATGGGATGTCGTACAGGCTTTTATATGAGCTTAATTGGTAATCCTAATGAGGCATTAGTTGTCGATGCATGGCTAAAATCAATGCATAACGTATTAAATGTTAAATCACAAAATCAGATTCCTGAATTGAATGAGTATCAATGTGGTACCTATAAAATGCACTCATTAGATGAAGCTAAGGGCATTGCTGAACAAATTATAAAATCTGGCATTAGCATATGCCATAATGATGAAATCGCATTAACTGATGAGCAACTTGCCCAAATTAATAATCACTAGGAGGTATCTATGCCTAATGTCGTTATAGACTTTTTAGAAGGTCGCACTGTAGAGCAAAAAAGAGAAATGGCAAAACGGGTAACTAATGCCATCGTTGAAACCCTTAACTGTAAACCAGAAGCAGTACAAATCATAATGCACGAATTATCTAAAGATCAGATTGCTAATGGTGGTGTGCTACGCAGCGATAAAAATTGATTTTAAAGGTGCCAAACAATTGACAATTATCACATAAACCTAAATTAAAATTTTTCTCTTATTATCAAGTAATAAAAACTCAAAATAATATTTTCTATTTTGAGTTTTTATTTAAACATTTTTACTATTTTGGATAAATTCAATTACAAACCAATAAGTTCTCTTAGTTAACTTAAATTTTTAGTGATTGCAATTATAGTGATGCAAATGAAGTAAGTGTCCCATTTTATTTGCTTTTGTTTCTAGATAATGCTCATTGTTTGGATTTCCACCAACTTCCAATGGCACCCGTTGTATAATTTTAATTCCTGATTGTTCAAGCACTCGTATTTTCTCGGGATTGTTGGTTAATAAGCGAATTTGTGATACACCTAATAAAGTTAGCATATCTGCGCATAGAGTGAAATCGCGTTCGTCTGCTGCAAACCCCAATTGCTCATTAGCTTCAACCGTGTCCAAGCCTTGATCTTGTAGCGCATAAGCTCTGATTTTATTCAATAAACCAATATTACGTCCTTCTTGCCGGTGATAAATTAAAATCCCTTTACCCTCCTTTGCAATTTGTTTTAAGGCTGCTTCTAACTGAAAACCACAATCACAGCGTAAGCTAAAAAGCGCATCGCCTGTTAAGCATTCAGAATGAATTCTTGTGAGAACTGGTGTATCGCCAGATATATCACCAAATACTAATGCGGCATGATCCTTTTTTGTTGCAATTTCTTCAAATCCAACAATAATGAAACACCCCCAAGGCGTCGGCAATTTCGCTTGTGCAACACGTTTTAATTGCATTATTATCTCCGTTTTCAATAACGATAAATAAGATTTTATAAAAATAAATTTATCTTCTATGCTAAAATATTAAGCAAAAGCAATTTATACTTAATTGAGTTTATAAATGAGGTTAGTAATAAAAAAAACAATAGTCTTATTGGCTATTTTCTTAGCTGTTCCTTTTACTATTATAGCCATAAATTGGCATTGGCAACCAGCAACCTTAAATAATACATCTAAATGTTTATTTTTAATAACTGAAACAGCAAGTTTTCCTTGGGGAATTATCACCTCAACAATTTTATTCATTGTACTTTGTCTGCTATTACCCCAAAAAACAAAAAAAAGAATCATATTATTATGGTTGCTTCTTGTGAGTGCAATATTAAGTGGGCAAATAATTAAAAGCTTTTTAAAATCACAAACCGCTGAATCACGGCCTTATGTACTTTGGATGGCTCAGGAATATAATATTAGTGATCAACAATTTTATTCGAAATCACGTTCAGAAAGAAAAGAAATTATTCATCAATTATTTAACAATTCATCAACAATCCCCAGTTGGTTATCAAGCCACTGGCAAAATGAAACGGGATATGCTTTTCCTTCTGGGCATACCTTGTTAGCTGTAACTTGGGCACTATTGGCCTTAATATTACTAAAATTTAGACAACATTATATGATAGTATCTTCTATCATTATTTGGTCAATATTAATTGAATTAAGCCGGTTATTATTAGGCATGCATAGTCCTATTGATCTAATAACAAGTATATTAATCGCATGGATAATCTCATTAATTTGCTATTTTTATGCTAGAAAATGGCATATAGTAGACAAATGATTATTAAATATTTTGAGAAAGTGACATTTACAACAAACAATATTATTTTTAGGCAATACAGTTAATAATCTAACTAGCCAAATGCAAAAAGAAATTATAAGAATAGAAGAGTATAATAAACTAAAGAGTTTAACTAAAACAAAAAAAAGAAAGGTCAACATTATGAAATTTGTTATATCAATTTTATTGATAATTATCATCTTTGCCATCTCAATAGCAATAGGTTCGGCTAATGATCAAATAGTAACATTCAATTATTTGGTGGCTAAAACTGAAACCCGCTTATCAGTCTTATTAGCTATTTTATTTGGTTCGGGGTTTATTGTTGGTTGGATATTAACCGGTATTTTCTTTCTAAAATCTAAATTACAGCACTCATCAACAAAACGTAAACTAAATAAATTACAAAAAAAATATGATGAAGGCATGGCTAATAATCAGCAAATAAACACAACTAAAACTAATTAAGAATAGGTTACTATGTTTGAACTGTTATTTTTGTTACTTCCTATTGCCGCCGCATACGGTTGGTATATGGGTGACAGAAATGCAAAACAGAAACATCTAAATCAATCTAATCGGCTATCTCGTGAATATGTTGATGGTTTGAATTTTCTTTTATCAAATCAAAAAGACAAAGCTGTCGATCTTTTCTTAGACATGTTAAAAGAAGATGATGGCACACTTGAGGCCCATTTAACATTGGGCAATTTATTTCGCTCTCGAGGCGAAGTTGATCGTGCTATCCGTATTCATCAAGCGCTATTAGAAAGTTCATCTTTAACATTCGAACAGAGACTATTAGCTATTCAACAACTAGGTCGAGATTACATGGTTGCAGGATTTTACGATCGTGCTGAAGAGACATTTTTACAATTAATTGATGAAGAAGACTTTCAACAGCATGCATTACAGCAACTTATCATCATATATCAATCAACCAGTGAATGGATAAATGCCATCAACATGGCAACTAAATTGGTCAAACTTGGTAATGTAAAATACAAAACCGATATTGCACAATTTTATTGTGAATTGGCGTCAATAGCGATTGATAATGATGATCTCGATAAAGCCAATAGTCTATTACAAAAATCAGCAATGGCAGACACTAAATGTGCTCGTACTTCACTCATGTTGGGGCAAGTTCTTATGGTACAAAACAAAACTGAGCAAGCTATCAAATCTTTTCAGCAAATATTACAGCAGGACAAAGCTTTTATTGGCGAAGCATTACCTGCATTAAAAGAGTGTTACCTAAAGCTAAATAATCAATATGAATTTCAAGAATTTTTACAAATATGTGTCGATCAAGATACAGGTAATGTTGCTGAATTAATGCTTGCTGATGTTATCGAAAAAGAAAAAGGTCTAGACACTGCACAATACTATATGTATCGAGAATTACTGAAACACCCTAATTTAAAAGGTTTTTATCGATTAATGAACTATCATGTTGCTGATGCAGAACAAGGTAAAGCTAAAGAAAGCCTTTTACTTTTACGCAACATGGTTGGCGAACAAATAAAAGCGGTACCCAATTATCGATGCCAAAAATGTGGATTCACAGTTAACTCACTCTACTGGTTATGCCCTGCTTGCCGTTCATGGTCAACAATAAAACCTGTTCGTGATTTTGAACAACATTAAGATAAATAAAGAAGAGATTTTTATGTTTTTAATTGATTCTCACTGTCATTTAGATAGTTTAGACTTTAGTACTAAATCCATCAAAGATGTTTTACAAGAAGCTATCAACAATAGCGTTAAACATTGCCTAAGCGTGGCAACAACACTATCTGGCTATGAATCGATGAAACATAAGCTTACACCTTATCAAACTCAATGCTCTTTCTCATGTGGGATTCATCCACTTAATCTTGATGACGAAACCTACGATGCTGAACGCTTTCAAACCTTAGCACAAGAAGATAATGTCATTGCCCTTGGTGAAACAGGACTTGATTATTACTACCAACAAGACAACTTAGAACTACAACAAACTATATTTAAAGAACATATCCGATTAGGGCGAAAGCTAAGCAAACCCATTATTGTCCATACACGTAATGCTAAAGAAGACACTTTAAGAATTTTAAAAGAAGAGCATGTCCACTCTGGTGTTTTGCACTGTTTTACAGAAGATATCGAAACAGCAAAACAACTATTGGATCTTGGTTTTTATATTTCCTTTTCAGGGATTATCACCTTTAAAAATGCCGAGGCCTTACGCGAAGTTGCTAAATATGTTCCACTTGATCGTATTTTGGTCGAAACTGACTCACCTTATCTTGCCCCCGTGCCATATCGAGGTAAAGAAAACCAACCAGCGTATGTTCGTGTAGTTGCGCAATATTTATCTGCTTTAAAAGGTGTTTCTTTAGAGGATATAGCCCAAAAAACCACCCATAATTTTTGCCAGTTATTCAATCTTCAAGGAAAATTAAATGAATTATAAATTAACTATTGATTGGGATGATTTTTTAACAAACTATTGGCAAAAAAAACCGGTAATCTTACGCAAAGCATTTGTTAATTTTATCGATCCCATAACACCAGACGAATTAGCTGGTTTAGCGATGGAAGAAGAAATTGATAGCCGAATTGTTTCTAATAAAGATGGTGTTTGGGATGCTAAATTCGGACCATTTACTCAATACGATAACTTAGGTGAAGATCATTGGAGTTTGCTAGTACAAGCCGTTGACCATTGGCATGAACAAGCAGCGACCTTACTTAAGCCGTTTAAATGCCTTCCACAATGGCAATTTGATGATCTAATGATTTCTTACGCAACCCAAGGCGCTGGAGTTGGACCTCATATTGATAATTATGATGTATTTATTATTCAAGGCATGGGTAGCAGGCGTTGGCAAGTAGGCAATGGCGATCCAAATTATAAACAATTTAATGCACACAAAGCATTATTACATGTCGAAGAATATCAACCAATCATTGACGAAGAGCTCACCACAGGCGACATTCTATACATTCCAACAGGTTGTCCGCATAATGGTATATCCATTGGAGAATCATTAAGTTATTCCGTTGGCTTTATGACACAAACATCACAACAACTATTAAGTAGCTTTGCTGATTATGTCATTGATAACCTACCAATTAGTGTTTTTTATCAAGATCCAGATTTAAAGCTACCTAATGATCCTCATCGCATTCAACCTTATGAACTAACAAAAGTACAAAATCAAATTATCGACCTAATCAAAACACCTACATTATTTAACGATTGGTTTGGCAAATACATTACTCTACCAATGCACGATCTAAATATTGTACAAGTTGAACCACCATACAATTATGAAGAATTTGAATTATTACTAAAAGCTGGAGCAGAACTAAACCGTGTACTAAGCATTCGAATTTTTAAAGTAGGCAATTTTGGCTATATTCATGGTGAAAAAATTGACTTACCAATGCCTATCATTGATCTACTTTGTGAAACTGAAACACTTAATTACGAACAGTTGCAGGATAAAAACACACTTAAAGTCATGCTTGATCTTGTCAACAAAGGTTATTGGCACTTTGCTGAAGATTAAATAAATCAACTGCCGATAACAAAATCGGCAGATAAAACGATTGTCTAGGGCATTAAGCTTGGCTTTTTACTAGTTTTAAGTATATACTTGCCCCGCTTTAATTTACCCTCCGTTTAATCACAAATTAAACATCATAAAACGCAAATTTTAAGTAACATCTATTTTTAAAAACTAGAGGTATACATGAAAACTGAAGCAAACACAGCCTTGCAAGCAGAAAGTGAAAACGAACACACAACCCCGTATCAAAAAAGAACCCTTTTTGCATCCACTGTCGGTTACGCACTTGATGGCATGGATATGATGATTTTAGGTGTATGTTTTAGTCTAATCTCGACCAGCTTTAACCTAACTAAAGCTGATTTAGGAACCTTAACATCAGTAACCTTACTTGGCGCCGTATTAGGCGGTATTTTATTTGGTATCCTTGCCGATAAATATGGTCGAGTAAGAGTCTTTTCATGGACTATTTTAATATTTTCTCTTTTCACTGGGTTATGTGCAATTTCACCTAACTATGAATGCTTTTTAATATTTCGCTTTTTAAGTGGTCTTGGTCTTGGTGGTGAATTTGGAATTGGTATGACTTTAGTTTCTGAAAGCTGGCCTAAAAATAAACGCTCAAGAGCAACATCTATTGTAGCATTAGGCTTTCAAGTAGGTATCATTTTAGCCGCATTGACCGTTAATTTTATTGGTGAAATTTATGGTTGGCGCTGGGCTTTTGCCATGGGAGTACTACCAGCGCTATTTGTTGCTTGGACACGTAAAGGCCTAAAAGAGCCAGAAATCTGGCAAAATTTAAAAGCCCAAAATAAAAATAAAATAGCCATTGGCAAATTATTTAAAAATCCTCGAACCGTAGCAACTACAATAGGGTTAACTATTGCCTGTGCAGTACAAAATTTTGGTTTTTATGGGCTCATGGTTTGGATGCCAAATATGATTGCAACTGAACTCAAATTGCCATTCAAAAATACAATGTTCTGGACCATTTCAACAACAATTGGTATGTCATTAGGGATCTTAATTTTTGGTTGGTTATGTGATAAATTTGGTCGCCGTCCTTCTTATATCCTATTTTTATTCGTTTCGGCAGTTTCAATTTGGTTTTATTTTCATCAAACTGATATGTTTATATTAATCATATTTGGTTCAGCAATTGGCTTTTTTGTAAATGGCATGATGGGCGGATATGGTGCATTGCTTGCTGAACATTACCCAACAGATGCCCGTTCAAGTGCTGAAAATATTATTTTCAATGTAGGTCGAGGAATTGCAGGAATATCGCAAGTTTTAATTGCATATTTAGCTACTGTTTATTCAATTAGCTACGCATTAGCTTTACTGTCTGCTGCTTATTTATTATCAGCGGCTGCATTTGTATTTTTAATACCCGAAACAAAAGGTAAAGAACTAGAATAACTCAAAAAAAACAGGGTAAATCACCCTGTTTTATATCACATTAATAAATTATATCAAAAATTAAAACAAACTACTTTAGTTAGCAGTACAAGAAGCTGGCGTCAATTTAACACTAAATAATTGCTCATCATTTATATAATAATTATGACTAACACCATTTGGGAATGCATCCCTAAGTTGTTTAACTTGTGAGCTATTACTACAATAAAGTGTTTTTAGACTTTCTGTCGTCATTTTTTGAGTATCAGGAATTGATACCTCATCTTTTGAACTATCAATTACATATTTATAATTAATTAAATCATTATCTTTAGTTATATCAATCAAATTAGTTTTTGCATCAACTTTAACTGGAAGCATTTTTTTTGCTTCGTTAATAATAGTTTCTTGCAAACGACTTAATTCAGTATTTTTTGAAGAATCACCAACTGCTTTATTAGCATCAGATTTTGAATTATCACAACTACAAAGAACCAAGCTTATCAAAATTGCTGACACTGTTTTTAAACTTTTCATTATTATTCCTTTGAGTAAATTTTATAAATTACATATCGACCACTTATTTAAAAAATGGTCGATAAATTGTAAAATATCAGTGAAAAAAGTACATAAAAAATTTACAATTTAAAACAAAAAGTAAGCTTTAATAAGCCCCCACTCATTTAGTGCTGATGGTTTCTAGTATTTTTTAAGTTGATTAATGGTTATTTAGAATCACAATCACTCGGTTCCAAATCAAACGACATAATTTTCTCATTTTCAAGATAATAATTATGACTTACTCCATTTGGGAATATGAGTTTCAACGCTTCAACATTTGGGTCATTACCACAATATAAAGTAACTATCGTTTTTAATACAGATTGCTGATTTTGCTTTAGCAATATCACATCTTTAGGCAAACCTTTTATAATATATTTATAAATAAGTTTATTGTTATCTTTTGATATGTCATTGAACATCGTAAATTTATCAATCACAATGGGTAACTTTTCTTTTATACCTGCAACAACCGAATCTTGAGCAAAACTATAATCACCATCTTTTTGCTCATTAAATTCTTTAATTTTTTCAGGTGTTGATTGAGCAATAATATTTTGTCCTCTTTCAACAATATCCATATTCTCTTGAATACCAGTTCGCTGAGTACCTATAACTTTTGCTTCTGAATTGTTAAAACCAAATAATATTATCCCCATTAACATCACAAATGTTACTTTCATGCCTTTCATATTCATTCCTACCTAAGCTAATTCATCACTACCTGATATCTTTTAAAAGATAAAACTATAAAAATACAAAAACAGTAATAATAATATTAATTAACCTTTAAAAGAGCTGTAAATGAACACTATTAAGAAAGAGCGTCCAAAATAAAAAGGGCTTCAATCAGCCCTTTTATATTAATAAAATTTAACTAGTTATTCAAATTAATAAAAATATATTTAATCATCATCATCACAATCACTTGGTTTTACATCTACTGAAAATACCTTATCGTCATTGATATAATAATTATGTTTAGCTCCTCTAGGGAATACTAATCTTAAAGTCTTCATGCTAGAATCATCACCACAATAAAACGCAACCAATTTATCCTGTAAATTTTTTTGATTAGTTTTAGCCTGTAATGCATCTTTAGTGATATTATTCACAATATATTTATAATTAATTGCATTGCTATCTGACGATACATCAACTAAAGTTACACTCGAATCAATTGTTGCAGGTAATTTTGTTTTAATCGCCTTGATCATCAAACCTTGAGCAACATTATAATTACCTTCTTCAATCTTATTAAGCATCTCATCTTTTTCTGATTTTGTTTGTTCATACAAATCTTTAGCTTTATCACTAATTGCTGAGCTTACTTGCTTAACTTGGTCTTCAATTTTTGCATTTAATTGGCTAGCCTTATCACCAATTTCTGAGCTTAATTGATTGGCTTTATCGCTAATTTCTGCACCTGTTTGATTAGCCTTGTCACTTACTTCTGAACTTGTTTGTTTGGCTTGTTGTTCAATATCATCAGTTTTTGATTTTGAATTATCACAATTGACTAAAAAAAGCCCTAACACTACTAAAGTGATCACTTTAAAAAGTTTCATTTTTATTCCTTTTTTATTTAATTTTTTAACTACCATGAATTAACTCATAATAACCATTTTATTTTAAAAGTTAATTTTATCTAATGTTAATAGTAAAAGAGTTTAAATAAACTCTTTTACTATAACAAATATCAATTAGTTAATATGCATACCACCTGTAACACCATAAGTTTCGCCAGTTGTATAACTTGATTCTTCAGATGCTAAGTGCACATAAACACCAGCAAGTTCAACAGGTTGGCCAGCTCGTTGTAAAGGAGTTTGTTTACCAAATTCAGGAATAGCGCCACTTGGTTGACCTCCACAAATTTGTAATGGAGTCCAAACTGGACCTGGGGCAACAGAATTTACACGAATACCTTTATGACCTAATTGTTTAGCTAATCCACGTGTAAATGCAATAATAGCTGTTTTAGTTGAAGCATAATCTAATAAATTACTGCTAGGCTGATAAGCCTGAACAGATGAAGTTGTAATAATGGTTGATCCTGGTTTTAAGTAACCTAAAGCCGCTTTAGTTAACCAAAAAAGCGAAAACACATTAACTTCAAAGGTTTTCTTAATTTGCTCGGTAGTAAGTTCCATAATATCTTCAACAGCAACCTGCTTACCAGCAACCAATGTCAAATTATCCAATCCACCTAATTGATGGTGTGCCTCTTCAACTAATTTTTTACAAAAAGTCTCGTCACTCAAATCACCGGGGATCAATACAGCTTTGCGCCCAGCCGCTTGAATAACCTTAGCAACATCTTCCGCGTCTTTTTGCTCGAAAGGAAGGTAATTTATTGCTACATCAGCACCTTCTTTAGCATAAGCAATCGCTGCCGCCCGACCAATACCAGAATCGCCACCAGTAACAAGCATTTTACGTCCTTCTAAGCGGCCATGGCCTTGATAGCTTTTTTCACCACAATCAGGAGTTGGGGTCATTTCACACTGTAAAGCTGGTGCAACTTGTGTTTGTTTTGGGAACTTATCATGATGATATTTGGTAAGTGGATTATAGATTTGTTTGCTCATAATTTTCTCCTAAGTTAAACATGTATTTGAAAACAAATTCGATATAACTTAAATGAAATCAATTAATAATCACAAAATCCTATTGATAAACCTATTTTAATCTTTAAAATAACTAATTAATTCAATAAATTATATTTACTGACAACAAAAATTAGAATATTCTTTTTTAAACTTAATAGCATTGCTCAATATCATCCCCAAAGATTTTTAAACAAACAAAAAGTGAGGCTAATAATAAACAAAGGCGGCTTTCTATGATTGGCTTGGTGAGGTCATTGAAATTAGTAAAGCCGAAACCTTAAATATTGCATAATCTTGCACTGAACTAAGTGTATCAAATTAACATATACGAAGCTAGTAAAAGAAAATTTAAAAAACAGATTGCTTTTATTTACAACATATTGATTTTAGATAAATTATTATGATTTTTTTATTATTTATATCGTAGTGATAGTTAACACCATTTAGAAAATTTTTTAAGCTCATTCATCTCATTACTATTTTCACAATATGCGTTAAGTAATTTTTGAAGGATTGGATCATTGACTGAACTTTGAGAATCATTAAGATCACCATTTTCCCAATCCGCAGTAGATGTATCTTGTGAAGTTTTTTAGCGTTATCAAAGTTTATTAAAACCAATTTAAAAATAACAAAAATAATTAGTTGCAATATTTTCATACTGATATCTTTTTTTAAATATTTGATATTTCTTTATATTACTTATATTTATTTTTTATACACTGACATTGCAAAAACATCAGACCAAACTATTAAAACCGATATTTTTATACTAAAACACAGTGTTTCCTGAAACTTTTTCACAAACTATTTGTGCTAAATAGCAAAAGCAATAAAAAACTGTTGCACTTTTTTTAAAAACGAGTATTTTGTTAAAAATATTTTAAAAAATGATAAAAAGTTAATCATCCAACATTATGAAATTTTCACTCAAAATCGTCCTCATCAATATTATTGTCAGCGTGGTCATTATTCCTGCGCGGGGGCGTTTTTGAATAAAAAATATGTTTATACATAAATCAGAAAACCCCCGCTCCCAAAAAGCGGGGGTTTTTTTATGGTTAATGGATAGGTAAAGTACAAGCGAGGAATAAATGTTAGGAACACAGTGGATAGTAAAAACCTTAAAAGAAAAAGGCGTAACCATCGTTTTTGGATATCCTGGTGGACAAATTATGCCTCTATACGATGCACTTTATGACGGGGGTATTGAACATGTACTATGTCGTCATGAACAAGGTGCTGCCATGGCGGCTATTGGTTATGCTCGTGCAACAGGAAAAACTGGTGTTTGCATTGCCACCTCGGGTCCTGGTGCAACAAATATCATTACAGGTCTTGCTGATGCTTTGATTGATTCAGTGCCGATTGTTGCTATAACTGGTCAAGTACCAACCAAGCTTATTGGTACAGATGCTTTTCAAGAAGTTGATGTTTTAGGATTATCTCTTGCTTGCACCAAACACAGTTATTTAATCGATGATGCACACGATTTACCCAATATATTAGAAGAGGCGTTTAACTTAGCCAATTCGGGAAGACCGGGACCAATATTAATTGATGTTCCCAAAGATATACAGCTTGCAAACCTAGATTATCATAACTATTTAACACCATCCTCATTAAAAATTGCACAGAATAAAACTCAACTATACCCAATCTTGCCTGATGATATAAAACAAGCCAAACAAATGATCACCCAAGCCCAAAAACCAATGCTTTACATTGGTGGAGGTGTTGGGCTTTCAGGCGCAATATCCGAACTTAGAAGCTTTATGGAATTAACACAAATTCCAAGTGTATCAACATTAAAAGGGCTTGGTGTTGCCGATATTAATAATCCCTATTATTTAGGATTAGTCGGCATGCATGGAGCAAAAGCAGCCAATTTAGCAGTGCAAGAGTGTGACCTACTAATTGCCCTAGGAGTGCGATTTGATGACAGGGTTACCGGCAATCTTAATGAATTTGCACGACATGCTAAAGTACTTCATATTGATATCGATCAAGCTGAAATCAACAAATTACGCCAAAGCCATTTAGGATTACAAGGCGATATAAAGCAAGTTTTACCACTACTAAATCAAACAGTTTCAATTGATAACTGGCATAAAAAAATTAATCAACTAAAAGCACAATACCCAACTCGCTATGATCACCCTGGTGAAGCTATTTATGCGCCAACTTTATTAAAAACTATCTCTGAGCGAAAATCAGCTAATACTATTGTCACTACCGATGTGGGACAACACCAAATGTGGACAGCACAACATATGTGCTTTAATCACCCTCAAAACTTCATTACATCAAGTGGGCTTGGCACAATGGGATTTGGTTTACCATCGGCCGTTGGCGCACAAATGGCAAGACCCAATGACTGTGTAATTTGTGTATCAGGTGATGGATCTTTCATGATGAATGTCCAAGAATTGACTACTATAAAACGTAAAAAATTGCCAATAAAAATTGTATTAATTGATAATCAACGCCTAGGTATGGTTCGCCAATGGCAAGAATTATTTTTTAACGAAAGATACAGCGAAACAAATTTATCAGATAATCCCGACTTTTTAATGCTAGCTAAAGCATTTGATATACCTGGGCAAACTATCAACAAAAAGTCACAAATCGATACTGCGCTCGATAACCTATTTAATTCAAAAGGTGCTTATCTTTTACATGTATGCATAGATGAATTAGAAAACGTATGGCCACTGGTACCACCTGGAGCAGCAAACGAAAACATGCTAGATAGAAGTTGTGAGGAGTAAGCAATGAACGAACAAACACAATACCAATTAGTCATAAAAGCTTATGACAAATTGGGGGCACTTGAACGTATATTACGGGTTATCCGTCATCGGGGTGGTTATATTAAATCAATGCAAATGCAAACAGTTGAAAACAACATACTAATTATGACATTAATATTAACCACCGAAAGAGCGTTTTCGACACTACAAAATCAAGTAGCAAAATTAGAAGATGTAATAGTAATTGAGTAATAATGATCTCAAACAACTTATTATTAAATAATATCTTAAATCAAAGATGGTAAACAATTTAACAGTTAAATAAACAAATAAGTGTAGTATAATGCTTGACCGTTAAAACAAAAATACCGAAAGCAAAGTACATGCTTAACAAATTGAAAAATAAAGAGGGAAACAAAATGAGTTCTACAGCAAAATCTGATTATATTTGGTTGAATGGTGACATGATTCCATGGGCAGATGCAAAAGTTCATGTAATGTCACATGCTTTACATTATGGAACTTCAGTATTTGAAGGTGTACGTTGTTACGATACCCATAAAGGTCCTGCCATTTTTCGCCATAAAGAACATGCACAACGGCTGTTAAATTCAGCAAAAATTTATCGTTTCCCAGTACCTTATTCTCTTGATGAAATCATGGAAGCTACACGTCAAACCATTAAAAAAAATAATTTAAAAAGCGCTTATATTCGCCCATTAGTCTTTATTGGTGATGTGGGTATGGGCGTTAACCCACGTGAGGGTTATAAAACCGATGTTATGATAGCTGCATTTCCATGGGGGGCTTATCTAGGCGAAGAAGCATTAGACAAAGGTATTGATGCAATGGTCTCATCTTGGCATCGCGTTGCATCAAATACAATTCCTGCCGCAGCTAAAGCAGGTGGTAACTATTTATCATCATTATTAATTGGTTCTGAAGCGAGAGCAAATGGCTTCCAAGAAGGTATTGCGTTAGATGTTCATGGTCACTTATCTGAAGGTGCTGGTGAAAATCTCTTTATTATTAAAGATGGCATTTTATACACTCCGGTTTTATCGTCATCGGCGCTACCTGGTATTACACGTGATGCAGTATTAACGCTAGCACGTGACATTGGTATTGAAGTGCGAGAACAAACACTATCACGCGAATCACTTTATCTGGCAGATGAAGTCTTTATGACAGGTACTGCAGCTGAAATCACACCTGTGCGCAGTGTTGACCGCATCCAAGTTGGCATTGGCCGTTGTGGTCCAATCACCAAACAAATCCAACAAACATTCTTTGGTTTATTTAATGGTAAAACTGAAGATAAATATGGTTGGTTAGATCTTGTTAAATAATAAATAAAATCAAAAATCCGCCAACCATGTTGGCGGATGACTTTTTAACTTGGTGATTAATATTAAAAACTACAAACCGTTAAACACGGTTACTTGCATAAAATTGGGAGCAGGAAATGCCTAAATATCGTTCAGCAACCTCGATCGAGGGTAGAAACATGGCAGGTGCCCGCGCATTATGGCGTGCAACTGGGGTTAAAAATGAAGACTTTGGTAAACCCATCATTGCGGTGGTTAACTCATTCACACAATTTGTACCAGGACATGTCCACTTAAAAGACATTGGACAACTAGTTGCCAAACAAATTGAAGCATCGGGTGGCATTGCCAAAGAGTTCAATACAATCGCAGTTGATGATGGTATTGCCATGGGACATGGTGGAATGCTTTACTCACTTCCTTCAAGAGAACTCATTGCTGATTCTGTCGAGTATATGGTTAATGCACACTGTGCCGACGCCATGATCTGTATTTCTAACTGCGACAAAATCACACCGGGAATGTTAATGGCTTCGCTTCGTTTAAATATCCCAACCATTTTTGTTTCAGGTGGACCGATGGAAGCAGGCAAAACCAAACTATCTGACCAAATCATTAAATTAGACTTAGTTGACGCAATGATTCAAAGTGCTAACCCAAATGTTAGCGATGAAGATAGCAAAACCATCGAAGAATCTGCCTGCCCTACTTGTGGTTCTTGCTCAGGCATGTTTACCGCTAACTCGATGAATTGTTTAACCGAAGCTTTAGGGCTTTCGCTGCCGGGCAATGGTTCACTTATTGCCACTCACAAACAACGTGAACAACTCTTTTTAAATGCAGCTAAACGCATTGTTGAAATCACCAAACGCTATTATGAACATGATGATGCATCTTACCTGCCTCGTTCAATTGCAACAAAAGCGGCATACGAAAATGCTATGTCATTAGACATTGCTATGGGTGGCTCAACCAATACCGTATTACATTTGTTAGCCACCGCACAAGAAGGCGAAATCGACTTTACCATGTCAGATATAGATAGATTATCGCGAAAAGTCCCACATTTATGTAAAGTAGCGCCAAGTACAGCGCAATATCATATGGAAGATGTTCACCGAGCTGGTGGCGTTGTATCAATTATGTCAGAACTAGATAAAGCAGGATTACTAAATCGCAATGTTCACAACGTTCTAGGACTAACATTACAAGAAACTTTCACCAAATACGACATAACTCAAACTACCGACGAAGCAGTAAAAAAAATGTATCGTAGTGGACCTGCAGGCATTCGCACCACTAAAGCTTTTTCACAAGATTGCTATTGGGATTCACTTGACGATGACCGTGTAAATGGTTGTATTCGTGATAAAGCTCACGCCTATAGTCAAGACGGTGGACTTGCAACACTCTATGGTAATGTGGCACAAGATGGCGCAATT
This sequence comes from Gilliamella sp. BG3, assembly GCF_046635605.1. Lineage (NCBI taxonomy): Bacteria > Pseudomonadati > Pseudomonadota > Gammaproteobacteria > Orbales > Orbaceae > Gilliamella > Gilliamella sp. BG3. Next base: position 63,266 of record NZ_JBIDFE010000003.1, on the reverse strand, counting down.
GTTAAGACCGCAGGCGTTGCTGCTGAAAATTTAATTTTCCGAGGTCCAGCAAAAGTATTTGAAAGCCAAGAAGATGCTGTTGATGGCATATTAGGAGGCAAAGTAGTTGAAGGTGATGTCGTTGTCATCATTTATGAAGGACCAAAAGGTGGACCGGGTATGCAAGAGATGCTCTACCCAACCAGTTATTTAAAATCCATGGGGTTAGGCAAAAAATGTGCATTGATAACAGATGGACGATTTTCTGGTGGTTCCTCTGGCTTATCGATTGGTCATATTTCTCCTGAAGCAGCAAATGGCGGCGTTATAGGTCTTGTTCGTGATGGTGATATTATTGATATTGATATCCCAAATCGTAAATTAGTACTAGATGTCCCAACTTCTGAACTTGAACGTCGACGAGTTGCAGAACTAGAACGAGGTGAAAAAGCATTTACGCCTCATAATAGAGATCGTTACGTCTCATTTGCGCTTAAAGCTTACGCCAGTTTAGCAACAAGCGCAGACAAAGGTGCCGTACGAGATAAAAGTAAATTAGGTGGCTAATTGTGAAACAAGAAAATACTCAACTTACCGGTGCAGATTATTTAAAAGCAACGCTTTGTAGCGCCGTATACGATGTGGCAGAAGTAACTCCACTTGAAAAAATGGAAAAAATCTCGGCAAGAATACACAATCAAGTTTTTGTCAAACGCGAAGACCGCCAACTCGTCCACAGTTTCAAAATCCGTGGAGCACAAGCCATGATAGCCAGCTTAAGTGAAGAAGAACGCAAATGCGGCGTTATTGCCGCGTCGGCTGGCAACCATGCGCAAGGAGTGGCTTTTTCGGCTACGAAATTAGGCATCAGTTCTTTAATTGTTATGCCACTAACAACTGCCGATATCAAAGTTGAAGCTGTAAAAAGTTTTGGTGGTGAAGTATTACTTTATGGTGCCAACTTTGACGAAGCCAAAGCCAAAGCAATGGAACTGGCTAAAGAACAAAATCGCATCTTTATTCCACCATTTGATCATCCATTAGTAATTGCTGGGCAAGGCAGTATTGCTATGGAACTATTACAACAAAATGCCAAAATAGACCGAATCTTTGTACCTGTTGGTGGTGGTGGGCTTGCCGCAGGCATTGCAGTATTAATCAAACAAATCATGCCATCAATCAAAGTTATTGCTGTTGAGCCTAAAGACTCAGCTTGCTTAAAAGCTGCATTAGATGCAGGTCACCCTGTTGATTTAGAGCGTGTTGGACTCTTTGCTGAAGGCGTTGCTGTCAAACGAATTGGCGATGAAACATTCAGACTTTGCCAACAATATATTGATGATATTATTACCGTGAATAGCGACGAAATTTGCGCGGCAGTGAAAGACTTATTTGACGATGTACGTGCAATAGCTGAACCATCTGGCGCAGTAGCATTAGCTGGACTAAAAAAATATGTCGATCAGCATAACATCTGTGGTGAAAAACTTGCTCATATACTGTCAGGCGCTAATTTAAACTTCCACAGCTTGCGCTATGTATCAGAACGCTGTGAATTAGGCGAAAAACGTGAAGCGCTATTAGCAGTCACCATTCCAGAAAAGAAAGGCAGTTTTTTAAGTTTCTGTCAGCTATTAGGTGGACGCGCAGTAACCGAATTTAATTACCGCTATCATGATGAAAAATCTGCTTGTATTTTTGTGGGAATAAAAATCTCGAAAAGTGAAGAAAAAGATGAAATTATGCAAGAACTTGCTGCTGCAAAATACCCTGTAGTGGATCTAACCGAAGACGAAATGGCAAAACTACATGTACGCTACATGATTGGTGGCAAACCTTGCAAACCGCTTCAAGAACAAGTATACAGTTTTGAGTTCCCTGAATCGCAAGGAGCGTTGCTTAAATTCTTACAAACGTTAGGGACTAATTGGAATATATCAATGTTCCACTATCGTAGCCACGGTACCGATTATGGGCGTGTACTTGCTGCGTTTGAAATCGACGAATCAACCCTTAACCAGTTTAATCAACACCTAACTGAACTCGATTATGGTTTCCACAACGAAACACATAATCCTTCGCTTAAACTGTTTTTAACTAATTAAGGTTAAAATTAGTAATTACTATTCACCTATAAGGTGGATTAGCGAAGAGTACTTTTTTGTTGTAGTAAGTTTTATTTTTTTGAAAAGCGCTTTTGCTACTCAGTTGCAAAAGCGCAAGAATCGCAGACTTTGTCTTCTATATGCTCTTATGTATTGGTTGATGGCGTTGTAATACTACACCGGATAACTTTATAGCCAATAACGCAGAGGTTATTGCCTTTGTTTTCCTTCATCAAATATTAAATACAGAGTATTACCATATAAATAGTATGGTTTTATTTACCATTAATACCTGTACACGGAAATAACAATAGAGCATCGACGGTAAAAATTACTGTAAAAACGTCAAGGTTATAGCCTATTGAATAATAAAGTTAATTAATTTTAAAAATTTGTTAGCGTATGGTAACTTTTAAGAGGGAATTTCATTGTTTTAGTATATTTTTTAGATTTATTTTAAGGTATCTAAAAATAGTATGAATGCTCGTTTCTGTTCTATAGATAATACTCGCCAGTGTTGCAATAAACGAGCATCAAGGTCATTATGTTGTTTGTCGGTAAATTTCATTTCATAACTTTGTTGCTGTTCCCCTATTTTATTATTTAATACCGAACCATTAAGATAGGTATCAAAATCAATAAAAAACCAACTTATTGGTGTTTTTAGGTGCTCTGCAATTTTAACAAAATGATCGAAGTTAATTTTATTTTCACCCCGTTCATAACGTGCTAATTGTTGCGGAGATAAATTGATTTTTTCGGAAAGTTGAGCAACGGTCAAATCCATTTCTTTACGACGCTGTTGTATTCGTTTACCGACTATTTTATCTGTATTTGACGCTGCTAGTTTTACCATGCTGGGAATATCTAATATAAAAAATCATGGCTATCATTGTCTGAGATTAAAATAATAATTAAATACCTTTTTAGGATTAAAAAAACGAATAAATTCCACTAATAGATTTTTTGGTGTTTTAATCGCCAGATAATCAGCTAAATATCAATTAAACAGATTCATCGAGTTATATTTTGTATTTTCCTTTATTGAAATAACGTTATCTCTAGCAACAATCAAATGATCTAATACAACAACATCGATCAACGCTAATGCATTTTTAATTTTAGAGGTTAATAAAATATCCAATAAACTAGGCTCTTTATCGCCACTTGGATGATTGTGAACCAAAATAATGGCTGTTGCTTGATAATATAATACTTGCTTTACAATTTCTCGAGGATAAACACTTGACTCATTAATTGTGCCACGAAATAGCTCCTCTAGTGCAATAATTCTATTTTGACTATTTAAATACAAAACACAAAACGCTTCATAATCATATAATCCTAAATGAAATATAAAATAATCCTTAACATGATCTATTGTGGATATCTTTTTCCCTACTTGTATATATTTTTTCATGATTTTTTTTGCTTGATCAATTATAGCTAACTCTTTTTGATTGATTATCATCATAAATATCTACTTTGTTATTATTATTGTTTATCTTAATGTAAAATAATGACAGATTTTGTCATATTTAATATCTGAGTAGGAAAATAAAAATGTACGAAAAATCATGGGATTTGTTTGATCTTGCTTTTGAATTACAAAATAGTGCTGAGGGTTTATCATTAGATGAGATCCAACGACGTTATAACGTATCACTACGAACAGCACAACGAATGTGTGCAGGGTTGCGTGATTATTTTCCAAATATGGAAGAGTATTCAACAGACGGACGCTGCAAGCGATGGCGGATTTCATCTCAACAGATGAATGCACTTTTTACTTTTTCCCCACAAGAGCTTTCTGCCTTGCAGGCTAGTGTGAATTTTTTACAGCAACATAATTTACACGAGCAAGCCAAATCACTAGTTAGTTTAGAAACAAAGATTAAAAATTTATTACAATCTAAAAAACGTAAAAGAAGCCTTGAAGATGAAACAGAAGCATTATTGAAAATTGAAGGGTTAGCTTTTCGCCCTGGACCTAGGTTTCATTTAGATGTAGAAATACTCAATACATTACGAACAGCTTTGCTTAATAAAAAACAAATAAAAATAAAATACTACAACAAAAATAGCGGAAAATATAGTCACAACACTTTAGAGCCTTACGGAATTTTATATAGTGAAAGAAATCATTACCTTTTAGCAAGGCACAGCGATAATTATTATGGCCAACAGATCCATCATTTTATTTTGCATAATATAGAAAAAATTAATATTTTAGAACTTAGTTATACAATCCCCAATTCATTTAATTTAACTGATTACTGTCAAGATATGTTTGGTACCTTTAAAGAGGAACCTTTCGATGTGGAGTGGTGTTTTAGTCCTGAAGTAGCAAAAGAAGTTAGACATTATATCTTCCACCCAACTCAAACTATGATAGAAAATAAAGACAAATCAATAACCGTTAAATTTAAAGCAGGCGGTGCCCTTGAAATGTCTTGGTATCTCTATATGTGGGGCAATATGGTGGAAGTTATTAAACCCGTTGATTTTTGGGATTGGTTTGATGAAGAATAACAAAAACACCTCAAATAAATATACTACTCAATAGTAAAAATTATTCTTTTCTATGTCAAATTTTGACATATATCATTATTAATATAATCAAACTAATCATCAACAAAAAATCCATTAATGGATTTTTTGTTAATTTAATTCCAATTATAGACTTATTAAAATAACTAGTCTACAATTGAATTTTTAACATTCATAAAAAAAGGAAAAACGATGAAGAAATTACTATCTATATCAATATTAGGGCTTTTTTTAACAGGTTGTGGGGATGGTATGCCGCCTAGCTGTGATAGCAAAGATACAAAAAAGCTATTGAACCAAATAATGGCAAAACAAGGTGGCGGTCAACTTTCTTTTATTAACATTAGCGATCAATTAACACTTAACGAAGATAAAGAACAAAAGAGATACTTATGCCAAGCAAACGTTTCTTTTGGTGGTAATGGAGCATTCCCTGTTAAATATTCTGTATTTTTAGACAAAAAAAATAAAAACCAATTTTTTGTTCAAATTGTTAACTAATAAAAAAGGAGTATAGCATGTCATTACTAGATAAAATAAAAGAACAACAAAATAAAAGCATGTCTTCACACATTAAATATATTAAAGGAGAATATGGACTTGCAAAAACATTTTGGTTGTTTTGGTTTCTTCCTGTCGTTGTTATTACAATTGTTGATATGTTTACACGTTCAAGTTCAGGGTTATTTAATGGCAATATTTTGATTATCATTTGGTCAATAGCCACGTTATTCGCTGTCTATAACACAACCAATGATAATAATAAAAATGTATGGAAAATCATATCATTAATATTTGTAAGTTTAACAGTTATCACTCGAATATTTGCAATTTTTGTTGAATAATTATGAATAAGATCCTACTTAGGATCTTATCGGTTTATTAAATATTATGCTGAAAGGAATAATATGAAAAATAACTTACGCCACTTATTAGTTTTTTGTTGGCTAATTTTTACTACTCTTACCGTTGGTGCTGATACCTCCTATTCTTCAACCAAAACACCTTTATACAAAAATTTGTATTACAATATGCCTAAAAATGAAGTAATGCAGCAATATAGCACTGAACAAGATCCTGACGATCAAAATCAGCTGATAAGTTACAACCAAAGCTTTCTCGGTTTTCAATGGACAATGGTACTGATTTTTAACCAAAATAATCTTTTAGAATCTGTTTATCTTGAAACAGATTCAGACGATAACGGTAATAAATTAGGAACATTACTGACTGCGATAAGCAAGAACTTTTCTATTATTTATGCTACAGATGATTCTAACAATGTTGACTTTGTATCTATCATAAAAGAAAAAGGTCAAAATGCTACTCAAAAAGCTTTTGAAGAATTTTGGCTAGATGCTATTTCTCATTCTACATCGTTAAATATTATAGCTATCAGCAATGATTCTCTACAAGGTGTTTTTGGCAAAGCCAATAATTATATGTCATTACTTCACCGAATACCTGATACAGCAAGACAAGCAGAGCTCATTGTTATATCTGATGAAGATGATAATATCCGTTTAGGTGTAAATTTTACATTGCCTAAAAAACAACTTATAAACTTTCAAAATCAATCAAATGAAGATTTTTAATATTCTTTTCTGACCCAAACCTATTTATGGGTACCCAAATATTTTACATATTGGTACCCTTAATTATTTTTTACAATAACTAATAGAAATATTAAAAATAACTTTTATAAACTAAAAAATAAAAATATATTTAATGACATAAGGTATATTTAAAATGAGAAAAATCTTCGCAACAATAATCTTTACATTGTCAATATTAATCTTGCCAACTTCAAGTTTTGCAATCACACAACAAAACACCTCTGAACCTAACTACCTATTATGGTTTATTTCGACCGTTGTACTACTTATAATTGCAGCCTATGGGATTTATAAAAGTAACAAGCGCGAAATTACAGTTTTTGCTAACTATACTGATGTCGGATTTGTGATAGCGTCAGTGCTATTACCTGTTGTATTTTTTGTCATTATGCATTGGTTAAATGTATCACCAAACATAACGCTATACGTCTGTATTGCAGCATTTGCTATATTCTTAGTTGCTATCGCCAAAGCAACGTTTTTATATAATAACAATATTCAAGATTTTATATTGGCTTTCTATACAAAGATGTTTATTCCTTTTATCGCAATAACTTGTATTATTATCGCTTTAATAATTTCTATGGCTTTAAAAAGAGAAAAATATGAAAGAAGAACCAAACATTCGCAAAGAGTAACTGGCACGGCATTAGCGGGATTTACATCAGCTTTTTTAATCATAACCTTAGTATTACATAATGATAAATTTGTATCTATTTCAGATTATTTATCGGGAAAAAATGAAGTGTAGGAATTCATCAAGTTGTTTACAGTAACTTGAAAAACTACTACTGTAAACAACTCGAATTATTGTTAAAAATTATTATATAAATGACTACATTATACAACTTACATTTATCATACTTTTGATGAAACTAAAAATTAAGAACCAGTTTAAATTTATGCATTTAATGATACTTTGCAAAGCTAATGAATTTCCTTATTACGTTGAAAGATAAAAAACAGAAATATCACCATGATTAATGAAGACGATTTAGCCGACCATCCCCAATGATAACTGAGGTTGATTGACCTTCTTTTTTTGTTAAGAATAGGAAGTACAGGTGCTGATAATATTAGTAATGTTATTGATATATATGAAATCATGACCTATAAAGATGAAATAATTACTTATTTATATATATGATCTTATCATCTAAAAACGTCTAACAAAGCTCCAAAAAGTTTTAAAATCTTAAAATAAAAACTTATTTTTTATTACATTGTATCAATCAAAATGATAACTGCCCGTTTTTGTTCAACTGATAACATATCCCAACGTTGTAATAAACGGGCTTTTAGATCATTTTGTGTAGAATAATATCCCGTTTTGTTTTCACTTACTTTATTGGAACTATTAAAGATATAACTTTGTTCTTCATCAATAAGAAACCAACTTATTGGTGTATTTAATTTATGTGCAATTTTAGTTAAATGATCCAGATTAATTTTATTAATCCCTCTTTCGTAACGAGATAATTGCTGAGTTGATAACTCTACTCGTTCAGATAACTCAGCTATAGTTAAATTGTTTTCTTTTCTACAGTGTTGTATGCGCTTTCCTACTTTTTTATCTATATCAGATACAGGTACTTTTGCCATTAAATGTCTTTGCTCATAACTAAAATTTAAATTGGTATTTATTGTCGAGATGTTTGTCTTTTTATTGAATATCCTTTATTGATACAAAAACAAATAAATAAATCCATTATTGATAGTTTTATATTTTTAATTTATACTTTTAAAAGTCAATTTAGGCAAAATAAGGAATAAAAATGAAGAAATCGTTTATTACAATAGCTTTTTTAACAAGTATAAGTAGCTTTTCTTATGCAGAAACATCAGGCCTTTACATTAATGGCCAAATAGGTGCAAGTTGGCTAAAAGCAAAAAGTATAGAGCATCACTTTAATGAGGACGATATAAATTCTAGTCATTTGAGATTTGGATCTCAAAATAAGACTGTCCTTAGTGGTGGTGTAGGAATTGGATATAACTTTAAACCTCAATTTAGTATCCCTATTCGCACTGAATTGATGTTTACTAAACGTGGCAATTTAAATAAAAATACCAATTCGCGAAATGTGTCATATATCGATGACGATGGAGATGCACAAACTGCTGATTACTATTTAAGCATAAAAACACGTATGAATACATTAATGTTAAATACCTATTATGATATTGATACAGGAACTGATTTCACACCTTATGCATCACTAGGTGTTGGTACTACGTTTTTGAAATATGAACGAACAGGACTTGTAAAAGGCGGAGACAATGAGGATGCCGATACAGATTCCAAAAGCAAAACTCGCTTTGCCTACTCTGCAGGTATTGGGGCTTCTTATAAAATAACTGACAATTGGTCGACAGATTTACAAGCTCGATATACTTACGGAGGAAAAGTAAATGTATCAACAAATGATAATAGCTCAAATTCATCATTAAAACTTAGCACAACTGATTTAACTATTGGTGTTCGTTATTCGTTTTAGCAAAGAAAAGGGCAATATAGCCCTTTTATAGAAAAACATTATATATTTCTTATTTTTTAATGAATTTTGTAGGAGTATTGATATATACAATTCAACCCTTGATAAAAGATACATTATCGTGGCATTAATTTTAAGCTGGGATTCACTTTTGGGGATGCTGTATATAGTAAAAAAGAACAAGAAAATGACAAAAAAAACTGATTAATTATATTAAAAATGTTATTTGATTAAGGAAAACTGATGAAAAAAATATTTATATTTACATTATTAGGCTGTTTTTTATTAACTGGTTGTGGAGATGAAATGCCGCCAAAATGTGATAGTAAAGATGCAGAAAATATATTAAAAGAAATTTACACAAGAGAAGGTTTTAAAAGACCGACTATTGTTAATCAAAAAACACTCCGTACTGATAATGATAATAAACAGTATCTATGTCAGGCATATTTACAAGAAGCAACTTTAATGAAGTCAGGTTCTTTCAAATATTCAATCACTTGGCAAAATAAACAGCAAAAAATATTTTATATCCAATTAATCGATTAATAAAGTTTTATAAAGAATTATCAAATGTCTATTTGACAAAAAATCAAATTGTAAATATCCCAAACTTAGTACACAACTCACGTAGAAAATCATGCTGCCTGTTTTAATGTTTTATATTCGAGCGGTGTCATGTTATTTAATGCCTCATGCGGTCTTTCGGTGTTATAAATCGTTAACCATTCTTCGGTTATTCTCCTTGCTTGTGCTAAGTTGTTAAAAAGATATAAATCGAGTACTTCAGTACGATTAAATCGTTCAATATAGCCATTTTGATAAGGGCTACCGGGCTGGATATAATCAATGGTTATATCATGTGATTTAGCCCAGTTTATAAAGGTTTTTCCTGTAAATTCTGGCCCATTATCGACCCGTATTTTTAATGGATACCCATGATATTCAGCCAGTTTATCTAAGTAACGGGTAATCCTTCCTGCTGGTAAGCTTACTGCAATATCAATACCTAGCGCCTCACGATTAAAGTCATCGATAACATTGAATGTCCTAAAGCGACGTTGATTACGACTACTGTCACTCATAAAATCCATTGACCAACATTCACCTTGTTTATTGGGTGCTGATAGCCTTTCTGGGCTTCGTGGAGGAATGCGCTGTTTACGCTTTATCCTGAGATTAAGCTTTAATTCACAATACACCCGATATACCCGTTTATGATTCCATTTATAGCCGAGCTTTTTGATACGATTAAAGCATTTAGGAAAGCCCCAGCGTAAATGCCGGTCTGTGATAGCATTCAACACCGAAACAATCACCGAATCATCCTGTAACTTAGGTTGATAATAGTAAGCACAACGGCTTAAGCCAACAATGGCACAACTCATAGCAATAGTAACTAAATGATTTTGTTGTAGTTGCTGTGCCCACGTTTTACGTGCCTTTGTGAGCACTAAAGCTTTTTTATGATTTCTTCCTGAAGCTGAGATTTTAAGCTCAGTTCGGCAAACATCTGCTTAAGCTTGCGATTTTCAGCCTCCAGCTCCTTTAAGCGTTTGATATCCGAAGTTTCCATTCCGCCATATTTTTCCCGCCATTTATAGAAAGTTGAATTACCCATGCCATATTTACGGCACAGTTCTTTAACCGGAATACCCGCTTCAGCTTCTTTTAAAATAGCGACGATTTGATGTTCAGTCATTTTTTTCATAACTAAATCCCCTTTTCTTTTATCATAGAGAATTTTCTACTTTTTTGCTGTACTATTTTAGGGGATAGTTACACATTGACTATAAAGTGTTTAGCTAAATTGGTGATAATAATTTTTCTTTATGATATCAGCGCCCTATCACCTGTCTGTGGTAAAGCGTTAATTTTGTTTTTTTCAAGGATATTTATTACAGTGTTTCTTAAATTACTGTAAACAACGTGAGGAATTCCTACAGATAATATATTTTATTTACTAAAAATATTTTTTTACGTTTTCTTTTATTATTGTACCATTTTGTTCTTCGTTAACTTGTTTTATAGCAACCTGTCCAATAGGGAGTGATTTTTCTAGTATTAATGAATCTCCTTGCTTAGCAAGCCATGCTTGTAATTTAGCAAAATCGCTACACCATAGTGTTTCTATATCTTTATCTCGTTGTCGATCTTCTTGTTGAGTAAATCTGACCGCTCTAAGTTGCATCCGTTGGTTTTCAGCCTGTCCTGTAAATTCAATACCATATCCTGGTGTGGCAGGATTGCGAATGACTAATCGCCCGTCTTTAATCCATTGAGTTTGCATGTCACTCCTTACTTCGTAACCTAGTTTAGATAAGCATTGAAGTAAAGTTTGCTGCCTGTAAGTTGCGGTTATGGTGTTGGTTACTTTTATAAGTTGCTGCTCGCAATTTTCAACTAATGTTGTTAATTCATCTATAGTTAACTGATCCAATTGTTGAATATCTAACTTTAAAGGTTCTACTGATTTTTGTTTCAACTCCGCTACAATGAGTTCTAATTTAGCCAATAATTGGGTACGCTTTTTGGCTTCTTGTACGGTTTTTGATAAATCTAATAAAATACTATCTAGTAATAAATTTTGTTGTTGTTTTATTGTTTCTGTTTCTGCTATGTTTAATCGTTGCATAAAAGATTGATAGACATTTTTATTTTCTAATGCGAGTTCACTTAAGTAATGATCTATTCGGTTAAAGCGCGGATCCCTTTGTGAGGTTTGATGTTTAGTTAGCCAATCTGTATAAGTTTGTGTTGATTTATCTACATTCATGCTATTTAAGATTGCTTGTTGTTTTGCCGTCAACACATTCGTTTGTTGTTCAGGTACTAAATAACCAAAGACTTGGTTAAATACAGCTGTTGCTGAGCCTTGGTAGTTTCCTTGTATTATTTGTGTCAGTTCATTGTGTAATGCTTTTGGTAGGTGCAGCCCTTTTTGTGCTATTGCATTTATCAACAATTGAGCATTTTCTTTGGTTTGTCTTGCTTCTTCACGTTGCTTCGCTAATGTTGTTATTATGACTTGCTTACGTTCAATAATATCCGCTTGCAGCTGTTTAATTTCTATAGGTACTAGTCGTTGAATATCTGAAAATTTATCTTCAGCTAATAATTTATTAAATTTTTCTCGTGTGTTGATGATGCCTTGCAAAAACGTATCATCGGTAATTGCTAAGTTTTGCATCGCACGCTGCCATTGGTTAATGGCTTGATCAAGTTGGGCTAATATCCCTTGGCAAGTAGCTATTATTTCTTCTCGTGTCACTATGTGTACAACTTTAGGACCGCTCATGAGTTTCTCCTGTGGCAAGCGTTTCATTTATTAATTGTCTAAGCTTGGCTTTAATTTGTTCATTTTGTTCATACCATTCATGCGATGTGATACGAATGATATGAGGAATAGATCTGTTTAGCACCGCCGTACGCCAAATATCTCTAGCCCTAGCATTAGCCAATAAAGGGTGTGTTGGAGCATCGCACTCAATGCCCACTATATAAAGTTGTGTTTTAGGATCTTCTATTGCGAAATCTAAAGCAAAAACGCCTGTTCCTGAATTTTTGGTATAAGACACCCCTAGTGATCGTATAAACATTTCTACATCATTTAAAAGCGCATCTTGTCGAGATTCGATTAATTTTGTTGCTTGAGTTTCAGTAGTGGCAATAATACCTTTTAAAAGGCTTTGTGCTGTAACGAAGTCTCCAGCCGACAAGGCTCTAGCATATGCCAGATAACATTGTAAGTAATCTCTTGGGCTTATTGGCTGATGCTGTGATGCTAACATATCTGATATATCTTCAATTGGCATAGAGCAAAGTAATATTACTTTTTTTCTTGCCCGTGTGATGGCAACATTGAGTCGACGTTCTCCTCCCAATTGTCCAAGCACGCCAAAGTTACGACGGAACACGCCCTCTTTGTTTCGACCAAATGTCGTAGAAAATATGATGATATCCCTCTCATCACCTTGTACATTTTCTACATTTTTAATAAAAAAAGACATGTTTTCACCCGCCTCTACACGCTGAGTCTCTTCGAGATAAAGGGTTCGAAATATCTCATTTTCTCGGACTTTTTTATTAAATAAGTCTTCAATCAAATCAGCCTGCTTTTTATTAAATGTAACAACACCGAGTGAAGGACGTTGTTCTTTCGGTAATTGCCAAATCTCTGCAACCTTTTCCACCACTTGCTCTGCCTCGGTGAGGTTTGTTTGATTGTGATAAACTCCATTAACCTGTAAAAATTCTATAGGTTGAACTTGTTTTATTGTCGATTTTGGATGACGTACTGGTACATTAAGCTGATTATTGTAAAAAGCTGCATTAGAATAAGCAATTAATTCACGATAAGCAGAACGATAATGAATTTGTAAGCTTGTACTTGGTAATACTGAACGTGCTAATTGCAACAAATCAGGGCAATCCATAATTTCTCTACAATTCCATTGACCGGTTTGTAATTCTTCTTGTTCTTCATCGCTTAATTCATCATAAGACAGATTTAAATCAGCTTCTTCTATTTCTATTTGATTAGCAAAAAAATTACTAGGAGGCATTTGCTTTTCATCACCACTTACTACCAATACTTTACCACGGTAAAGGGTTGGGATAGCGTATTGTATCGGCATTTGAGAAGCTTCATCATAAATAACCGTATCAAATAAGCCTGCTTTTAAAGGTAATAAACGACTTGCCACATCAGGATTCATCAACCAGATAGATCTAAGTTTCATTAAGCCTAATTTTTCACCTTGTTCTATAAATTCTCTTAAACGCCTAGCTCTAACACCTGTTAGCCTTGTAATATCTTCCCACTGTCTTAATGATCCTAATTCTTTAATAGGAATATTTTGTTCAAGTAATACGCGGTTCAAAGCTCGCATTTCAAGGTCAGCTGCAGCTAATAATTTAATTCGTTTTTGTGTTTCTTCATCATTAATTAATAAGATTGGATAGGCCAACTCTATTCTTTCTTTCCATGCTTGATAAGCTTCTCCATTGACCAATTGCCTAAATACTTTTTCTAAATCAGTTACCGCTATTTGTTTCAATGGTTCTTGGTAACTACGCAATTTAGCTAGCAACTGTAAGGAAGTGGCTGAAAGTTGTTCGGCTCTTTTTCTAAAATATTGGTAGTCAGCCAAGCTAGGTAAAGCTTGCTTGATGTCTAATAGTTTAGGTTCCGTTGACACATTGTTTTCTATCGCTGTTTTACAGCTTTGATAAAGCGAAGGGCTTAAATAGTGTTCAATCCTAGCTAATTTTTCTAGTGCTTCTTTTCGAGCAAAGTAACGATTAAAAGCTGTAGTATAATCAGCTAAAAGTTGTTCAAAGGCCGGTTTGCTATTTAATAACGCTGCTTCTACCTCTTCGGTTCTCGGGGCGATCATTATTTTGTTAAATAGTTGCATTACTTCTTCTAAAGTAACTATCGTTTCATTAATGAGTCCAGCCATTTTAATGCCAATTGTATTATCAGGTATCGGTAATTGTAATTGTTTAAAAATACACTGTAATTTATTACGAATAGGGCGATATTGTTGCTCTAAAATCAATGCGTGAAAAAGCATTGGGAAGCGTGTTCCATCAGATATTTCACCTTGTTGCATTAAGAAATGCGTTAAATTTTTCTTTGCAGAATATCGCGTAATACTTAAAAAGCTATACCAAGAAGTTGGAGTCATCATGCGGCTAGCTTGCTTTGTTAATTTATCGAGCTGTTGCTGTTCTAACAAACATAACTTAGGCGATAAATCGCACCACGAAGCATCACTAATAACGGCCAATTGTTCTTCAAGCAGCTTTAGCTCTGTTATCAGTGTATAACCTTCTGATGAACTTTGTTGTTTAGCAGCGTCGACTTTAAAAAGCGAAGACCATTTATTTAGTTGTATTCTTACACTGTCAGAAATTGCTAAAAACATCTGTCCATCAGTTTCTATCCAGTGTTGATAGGGGGTAGGATCATTTAAATCAAATCGTGCTTGGTTAATGTTTAACACAACTGTACGATTATGTTCCGCTTCCATAAAATCAGTAAAGAAATGATTAAAATCACTGAGGGTTGCTGGCTCATGCGAAAAAGCACGCAACTCACTTAATGCCGTATGCTCGTAATTCGCTGGTAGCCAATAACGTATCAGTAATGCACATTCATCTTCTAGCTCGGCTAATTGTACTTTATTTAATGCACTTAATACGGTTCTAAGTTGTGGTGCTACAAATGTACTCGGCTGCTTATTTAAACTGATCAATTCAGCTATTAATTCTCTATAAGTTAATCCTGTCTGTTCATCTACATGATGCAAAGCTTGATGATAACTATCGAGTTGATGTTCTAACTGAGTAATTTGGTTTGCAATTTGTTCTCTTTTAGCTTCCCAGTGAGTATCTACTGGTGACTTAAATAGTCTATCAAGTTGCTCTCGGATACTACTAATCACTATATTGCGGTCAGCATTCACATCATTGATCATTATTGCGCGATTATTAAGCCCCTCAGCTACAAGTCTTTTATAAACAACTTCAAGCGCAGCTTTTTTCTGGCAGACAAGCAAAATTGTTTTATTACGACCAATCGCATCGGCTATCATATTGACAATGGTTTGGCTCTTTCCTGTGCCTGGAGGTCCTTCAATCAATAGTCCAGGATATTGTCTTGATTGAAGTACTGCATTTTCTTGAGAGGGATCGCTTGCAACGGTAAAATAGCGCTCTAGCTCGGGTGTTTTTTCAGGAATATCCGCTAAAGTTTGGTAAGATTTTAATCGTAATGCGGTTTCTAATGCAGTGCCAATAGGAGATATTTTTTTCAGTTTATTTAATTCTTCACCTATCGATTGCCCCATAAAATTAACATTAAAAAACACAGCTGAGCAACTTAAGTATAGCTTTCCTCGCTCTATCTCTTGCTTAAATGGTAAGGCTTGTACTTTTCTTGATAAAGGGTTCCCCAATATACTAAGAGCATCGATAATTTCCTGTGTAGATAAAGCGGAACGGGTTAATAATTCATCTAATGTATTTTTCCATGTTTGATATAAGCTCTTACCTAATATTCCTTCCAAAGCAGGATTAATTCTAATTTCTTCCCGATCATGATCGAAGGAAAAGGCAATATGATTTCTTGCACCAAGCTCGTAATGAAGTTTTATCGGCCATAACAGCAATGGTGCAATACGAGGTAATCGATATGCTGTGGGTTCTTGATAAATTAAGAAAGGAAACCCCATATACAAATCATCAATGCCGGTATCTCTTTTGTACAAAGAAGATTGTCTATATAAATTACTTAATCTACGCTCTAAATATTGATCTTGCTGAAATGCCATCAGATCGATACTTATTTGACGGCTATTACGTGCAACAAGATGATCTAATAATGCTTCTGCGGGCTTACGCTCTGTACCTAGTAAATAAATATCGATTCGTGGCATGTACAGCCCTAAATGCATTCGAACTAAAGGTCCTTGCAATACTGAGGCAGAAACTTTTTTATGGAAGAAATCAATAATCTGTGAAATATATTGCTGTTTATGCGGTTTTATCCATTGCTCTGCCGGCACACTTAATAACAGTAACAACTGGTGAAAAGGCATTCTTTTTTCTAATCGGTATTGCTCAGTCCAAGCATCTAGCTGCTCATGTCCTATACAAGCAAAACCTTCAATACGCTCATTAAGCATTTGATAAAGTGCTAATCTAGGTTGGCGCATTAATTCTTTTAATTCTTGCTCATCCACCGTTACGACTGAATGCTGATCACTTAATTTTAAAACTTCTTGCGTTACATTATCTATCGATTTGAATTGCCCGATCTGAGCGCTTAGCAATACAATCAAATCTTCTTCACTGATTGCTCGTCGCTCAATTAATGATAAAATTCCAACATTATTGGCATCAGGAAAAATAGCTAATCGCTCCTCCCATAATGCAGTTAATTGAGCGCGCGATGTAGAAAGCAGATGAATCTTTAGCGTTTCTTCATCCAAGCGAATTTGCAAATTATCGGCTCGTCTTCTAACTGTATTTGCTCTTTCTTGCAAACGCCACAGCCAAATCTCCAAATCTTGTAAAACATGGGGGATAAATCCCTCAATAAATAGACATCCTTGTAATGGATGCTGTAATAGCCAACTTGGTGTAATAATATCGCCTTTGAGTACCAATGGCATATCAGGATTTAATATCTTAAGTACTAACATCAACTTTAAGTCGTCGCTTAAATCAAGTTGACGTAGAACTTCTCTTACTTTAGCTAGTATTTGCTCATCAAACTCAGCCTTTTCTAACCATGTTGTGACTAAACCTCTTACAAGATGATCACATGCTTCTTGCCAATAAAGCGGATCAGCTGCAGCTAAGGCAAATAATTTAATATCAGAATAATGTCGCTCTCCTAGCTGAATTGTTGAACCTAATTCGTGTTGAGGGCTTGATAAGGCTTCTGGCACGGCAACCATTTGATCTTGTAGCCATGCCTGCACTTGTGGCCATTGCCAACGTTCATGGTGGTTTTTAGCCAATAACCCCTTTAATAATTGTTGTAATTGTATTGGTAAGTTATCAGGAATTGTTACTCCATTGGTTAATATTTGTATTAAAAAAGCTTGATCATTCACACCAGCAAAGCATTGCCCTTGGGTTAATTGCTCTAATAGAATAATCCCCAGACTCCACCAATCCGATGCAACGCTAACGCCACCTGCAATAACTTCAGGTGCCATATAGCGAGTTGTTTTTAAAGGCGATATAACCTCTAAATCAAATTCTGATAAACGAGCAGATCCAAAACCTGTAATCACCAAATCTAAAGGATCTTTAGTTCTTACTAACAATGTTTCAGGTCTTAAATCACAGTGTCTTAATCCTACCTCGGTAAACGCCTGTAAAGCTTGACCTAACTCTGCCATAACATGCTTAATGCTAACAAGATCGGTCATAACAATACCAAGATCTGATAAGCTTCCTCCTGTTAGTTCTTCCGCTACCACATAAGCTTGAGCATTCCAACGACCTGCAGTAATAATTTCAGGAACGTGCTCTTTAGGTAGTTGTTTTAATACGTCATAAATCGCCACATCAGGCTCGGCACCGGCATGATAAAGTGTTAAGACGGCTCTTTTTTTATCTTCTATTCTCTCGGCTAAATAGCGCTCTCTAGTCCCATCTGTGGTACTTAATGTATTTAATATTCGCCAGTTATCAATTGTTGTTTCCACTGCTTGTGACGCAGGTTCTAAGGTTTGAGTTGTCGCAGATATTACCTCTTGTTCTATAACATCTAACTCGGCTAAATCCCCACCGCACACCATGCACATCAAATCCCCTTCATCCATCGGGTGACCATTAACACAATGTGGCAATGAGCTTATTTGCTCGGTTAACTCCTCGGCTGTAACAATAGACAACGGTCGCCAACCTGATTCACGAATCGGTTCGTTCGACAAATCCCAACCGCAAACTCCTGTCTCAATAGTTCCTTCGCAAAAAATCTCATAAAGTGATCTTTCTGTTTCACAATGAGGACAAAAACGCATCATTGCCATAATTGTTTTTCCTTAATCTCGGGGTTTATCGATTGTTAATACTATACGGTGGCCTTGTTGTGCTAACATATCTTGTAATAGCTGCATGTCATTTCTTTTAGGAATGCCTGCCAACCAAACCGTTCCATCTTCATCAAACATTATATCCAGTGCTTTTTCTTGTTCGTTCACGGTGGTTTGATAAGATCTAAACCGTTTTTCTCCTAAAGGTGTAAAAAAGTGTAGCCGTTGATTATCACTACCTCTAAGTTGTAACGTTTGCGCTGTTTGGTATTGAAAGGGATCGGTTATCAATGCATCTATATAAGGTTTAATCGTAATTAAATGTTCGGTTATTTGCTCTAATGAATAACCGGTATACACTAAAATATCAATGGTCGTTTTTTGTTTAAGCTGTTGTAATAAGGTAGATAAGGCATTCACTTGATCAAAAGGCTCGCCACCTGAAATAGTAATGCCATCAGCTTGTGCTAACCAAGGTGTTAGTTTATCGACTAATTCGTCAACATCAACAAACTCTTTGGCCGTGCCCCATGTGTCAGCTGAAATACAACCTTTACACCTTAAACGACATCCTTGAAACCATATACCTATTCTATTACCTGGTCCTAGTGTCGTCACCGGAAAATGGATACGAGATAAACCTAATTTTATCATTCTACAACTCCAATGTTATTGCATTAGCTTGCACTGAGGTAATAGTTACATGCTGCCCAGCTTGAGGATTTAAAGCAAACAACTCACGTGCCAGTGGATTTAAAAGATGTGCTTCTAATTGATTACGAATACCTCGCCCACCATTAGAAAGATCAGTTAAAGCTAACATTTTTAGGCTATGCATGGCATTAGGGCTAAAGGTTAATGTCAGTCCTGTTTGCTTAAAATCATTTAAAATATTAGCCACCATTTGTTCAAAAATCTGTTCAGCAATTTCTGGGCGGATAAAATCAAATACCACAATATTTTCCCCGATCCGGTTCAAAATTTCAGGACGATTTAGTACCACCTTGAAATAATGATCTATCTCATTTTTTACTCTTAGTTGTACCACATCAAAAGAATCATCGGCACTAACATTCACCTCTCGTTTTCCGCTTTCTGTCATTTTATAAATGCCTAAGTTAGATGTAAAAATAATCAGCACTTCAGAAAAATAAACTCTATCTCCTCTTCCTGAAGTCAACTCACCATCATCTAAAATCTGCAAAAATTTATCCAAAATACGGGGATGCGCTTTCTCAATTTCATCAAATAACACAACACTAAAAGGTTTTTCTCGAATTGCATTAGTCAGCTCGCCGCCTACGTCATACCCCACATAACCAGGAGGTGCTCCAATTAAACGTTGATCTGAATGCTCTGAGCTAAACTCAGACATGTCAAACCGGATATATGCGCTTTCATCATTAAATAATAGACTGGTGATAGTTTTTGCTAACTCTGTTTTACCAACCCCTGTAGGCCCAGCTAAAAACACTACCCCTCGAGGTCGATTGCCCTTACGGTTAACACCGATTCCCGTAATTGCACGCTTAACAATATCTAACATATGTGTCACAGCATGCATTTGCCCTTTTACGCGCTGCGAAATAAAGGTTTCTGCCTGCTGTATTTTTTCTCTATCTATTTTTTGCCAAGGATCCTCTGTCACCCCCACCTTATAACGCCGTACAGCATCAGCAATTACGTTAACACCTATATTTTCTACTCGTGCCAATGTAGCAATTGCGTTCATATCCAATAACAGCATACCTTCTGTACTATTTACGAATGTTTTTTCGGCTTGAGTTAAAATCTCATCTGGTAATTGTTGGGCATGAGCTATTCCCTTAATTAATGCACCTGCCAAAGCTCGGCGAGCAATATGATCTGGTTTAGCGACAGAAATAGATCTTACTTTAGGATTATTCACCAAGAACCAATCCGGTAAATCCCCCTCCTTTTCCACAACCCATAGCACTGTATTAAAAAAAGGTTGGCGATTTTCCCCTGCAGGACGTACTTTTGCCTGATGAGACAAAATCAATGCTCGTGTAAATAATTGATGTTCAGCTGGCGTTAAATTATCGGTGCGCACACTTAATTGAGAAGCAAAATCCACCAATAAAGCAATGGGATCTCCAACAAAATTAACAAGCCGTTCTAATACAGAACTCAATAAATCAACACCACCTGTGGCTTTGCCATTTTCTGGTGTTAAACCTAACTTTTGTAATAATTGATCGGTATTATTGGCAGGAAAGTCGGCTGTTTGTAAACATCGAAAGCCCGACAAGGGATCCCATATCACAACATGCTCATAACCGACTTGTTTTAAGCAACGATAAACGGTTAATTCAAAAGATTGTGGTGTAATAACAGAAGGGACTATCTCGCAAGCTTGTAAATCTCGGATATTACCTGATAATACAAATTGACTTTTAAGTGGTAAAAAACGTAACAAATCTCGTACCCATCGAGGATTTTCAAACATGCTTGACTCCCTTAAAAATAAAACTTATTAACTCATAATTATAAGGCACATTGGTATAAAATGATTTATTGGCTTATTTTTCTTTTAGCTGATTGTTCCTGACCAAAATACTAGACAGTGCCTATATCTATCATTTTACTGTTTTGGTAATATTGTTGTTCACATTGTTGTAGCAATACCCAACCATTAGCCCAATAACAACCGATACGATTATAATAGATTTCAATATGTTGAATATAAAAAACACATAAAAAGTACATAATTTAGAATAATGGGCTCGTAATGAGTCCAATTCTTTAATTAAATGCAAACATATCCATTTTACATTAAGCCCCAAATAGCCTCTGTAATAAACCAATAATCAGTTATAATAGAATTATTATATAGATGATTACATTATACAACTTACATTTATCATAATTTATGATTAAACTAAAAATAAGAACCAGTACGAATTTATGCATCTTAATGGTTCTTTGTTAGACTAATGAATTTACTTATTACGTTGAAAGATAAAAAAAGAAAACCACCATGACTAATAAAGACAATTTAGCCAACCACACCCCAATGATGCAGCAGTATTTAAAACTTAAAGCTGAAAACCCTGATATTTTATTGTTTTATCGTATGGGTGATTTTTATGAGATGTTTTATGATGATGCCAAGCGTGCCTCGCAACTTTTAGATATTTCGCTCACAAAGCGTGGTTCGTCAAATGGTGAACCGATTCCTATGGCGGGAGTGCCTTATCATGCGGTTGAAAGTTATTTAGCAAAATTAATCGCACTAGGGGAATCTGTTGCTATTTGTGAACAGATTGGCGATCCAGCTACTAGTAAAGGACCAGTAGAACGAAAAATTGTCCGTATTGTAACTCCTGGTACAGTAAGTGATGAGCTATTATTAGAAGATCGCAAAGACAATTTACTGGCATCAATTTGGCAATATAAAAATTATTACGGCTATGCCACGCTCGATATCAGTTCAGGACGATTTTATATTTTTGAATGTGACAATTTCGAGGAAATGCAAGCCGAATTACAACGTACAAGTCCTGTCGAATTGCTATATCCGGAAGAATTTCAATCTATGCCATTAATTGAAAATAACTCTGGATTGCGCCGTCGTCCACAATGGGACTTTGATCTTGAAACAGCAAAACAACAGCTTAATCTACAATTTGGCACTAATGATTTAATTGGATTTGGTGTGGAAGAGTGTAATTATGCACTTTGTGCAGCTGGCTGTTTGTTACAATATGTAAAAGATACTCAACGCACAGCTCTACCTCATATACGTTCAATTATCAAACAGTCGGCTTATGATTTTGTCGTGTTAGATGCCGCAACACGTCGTAATCTAGAAATCACCGAAAACCTATCTGGTGGAACTCAAAATACTGTAGCTGAAATACTTGATAAAACTCAAACACCAATGGGTAGCCGTATGCTTAAACGTTGGTTACATTCACCAATTCGTAATTTGACTATATTACAAAATCGACAACAAGCTATTGGCGAATTACAAAATTATATTGATGAAGTTAATCCATTATTAAAACAAATTGGTGATTTGGAACGTATTTTAGCAAGACTTGCATTACATACGGCTCGACCTCGTGATTTTGCTCGTTTACGTGATGCTTATAATTTATTACCACAATTACAAACACTATTAAGTGGTCTTACTTCACCTGCGTTAATTAGCTTGTGTAAAAAAATAAATCAATTTGACCATATAGCCGAAATATTAAATCAGGCTATTGTCGAAACACCGCCGGTAATTATTCGTGATGGTGGGGTTATTGCTACTGGATATAATGCAGAACTAGACGAACTACGAAGTTTAGCGGATGGTGCAACCAATTATTTAGAACAGTTAGAAATCCGAGAACGTGAAACACTTGGCATTGATACATTAAAAGTTGGATTTAATGCTGTACATGGCTACTATATCCAAATCAGCCGTGGGCAAAGTCATTTGGCACCAATTCATTATACTCGTCGTCAAACACTGAAAAATGTTGAGCGATATATCATCCCCGAACTTAAAGAGTACGAAGATAAAGTGCTAACATCTAAAGGACGAGCATTAGCACTCGAAAAGCAACTTTACGAACAGCTATTTGATCTATTAATGCCAGATCTAGCCACTATGCAAATCAGTGCTGAGGCCATTGCCGAACTTGATGTGCTTACCAACTTGGCGGAACGAGCACTAACCCTTAACTATCAAAAGCCAACACTATCAACCGACTCAGGAATAGAAATTAAAGATGGCCGACATGTGGTGATTGAGCAAGTTTTACAAACACCATTTATTGCAAACTCACTCTCATTATTACCAAGCAGACGTATGTTAATTATTACGGGACCAAACATGGGCGGTAAAAGTACGTATATGCGTCAAACTGCTTTAATTGTATTACTGTCTTATATTGGTAGTTTTGTCCCTGCATCAAAAGCAGTCATTGGACCAGTTGATCGCATTTTTACACGTATTGGTGCTTCTGATGATTTGGCATCTGGACGCTCTACTTTTATGGTCGAAATGACCGAAACGGCTAACATTATGCACAATGCAACTCAACAAAGTTTAGTATTAATGGATGAAATTGGTCGAGGAACTTCAACATATGATGGGCTTTCATTAGCTTGGGCTTGTGCCGAAAATTTAGCAAATGAAATCAAATCAATGACGCTTTTTGCCACTCATTACTTTGAATTAACCCAATTACCCGAGCATATGCAAGGTGTTTATAATATCCACTTTGATGCCATTGAACACGATAATACCGTTGCTTTTATCCACGAAGTATCTGAAGGCGCAGCGAGTAAAAGTTTTGGTATTGCTGTTGCTGGACTTGCCGGTGTGCCTAAGGCAGTACTAAAACGGGCTAAACAAAAATTGAAAGAGCTCGAGATTATTTCAAAACAAACGGCTAACAGTGGCGTTGCTCAATCTCAACTTTCTTTTATCAACGAACCTGAACCTTCGGAAGTTGAAGAAGCGTTAAAACAGATTGATCCTGATGCTTTAACACCAAAACAAGCATTAGAAATTTTATATCAATTAAAAAAGTTGGTGTAATTTAAATAACCTCTAATTGTTTTATTGCGATATTATTCTAAAAAACCGCTAGATGTGATTTCTAGCGGTTGGTTTTAATTATGAATAGCATCTAGAATTTAAAAAATTAAGCCCAATTTTTCTTCTTAGATGTTTTACCTATGCCCGGATTAAGACTGTTTGTAGGATCAAGCTCTTGATAGAATTTTTTCAAATCCTCATTGGCATGATACAAATGCCCCACATTGTGCTCAGCTGGATATTGCGCACCACGCTGATCAAGCAATGCTAAAATCTCCTCCTTAACTTTATCACAATCCACCCCTTTTTTAGCTATATAATCTTGATGAAATACATAACAGAAAAAATGCCCATAATACATTTTATAAATAAAGTTTTGATCAATGTTTTCTGGCAGCGTTTCAAACCAATCGGTATCATTGCGTCGCAGTGCGATATCTAATGCAACAATGTTTTCCACTGTTTTGCTATGTACATTACGATAAGCCGTTGCAGCACCCGCAGCGGCAAAACGGTGTAACATTGCGGCTTCGGCTTCTTTTTCGTTACATAAAAAATAATTACCATTTTTATTTTGAAAATAGTCTTTTAAAAAAGCCTCGGCTTCTGCAATCCCATCATCTGCCATTTTTAAAATAAGGTGATGTTCATAACGATCACGATAATCACGCATTGATTTTGGTAAATGATTTGGCAAAAATTTGCAAGCAAAGATAGAAAACCGATCCGAAAAATTCTTTGGAAAAAATGGAATTTTAGCGGTAACACGATCAACAAAGTTCTTAAACACAAACATGCGTGGCATCATATCTGTACCTAGCTTTTTAATGGCCAAAAAGGTCGGTTTTCCATAAACCGCGGCAATATCAAACGCCACACGGTGTATATATTCGCCCGACACTGGCAACGTTTTAAATTGGCTTAAAATTTGGCGACGAATACCATTTAATTCATTAATATCATTTGTACCAATATAAAATACGGCTGATTTTTTCTCTAACGGAAATGTATCAAGTCGCACAGCAAAAACCATCAAACGCCCAGCACTACCTGATGCTTCATAATGACGAGCAGGATCAGCATTAAATCTAGCAGGCGTATCGGCATCTACTTCACGAACATGCTCACAATAATGGTGATCATGACCTAAACCAGCATCACGTTTAATATCCTTATCAGTATAAGTATGATTTTGAAGATTCTGTAAAATTGTTTCTGGTTCATCACCCAATTCTATACCTAAATGATTGACTAAGTGTAACTGACCTTGCGCATCTAATTGAGCAAACACCGCCATTTGCGTATAAGCAGGACCACGCTGAATAAGCGCCCCACCTGAATTATTACATACACCACCCATCACAGAAGCGCCAATGCAAGATGAACCTATAACCGAATGTGGACCTCGATGATATTTTTTTAATTCCTTTTCTAGACGAAAAAGTGTACTACCTGGTAAGCAGACAACTTGTTCACCATTTTCTATCACTTTGATACCATCCAAGCGACGAGTGCTAACAATAACAACAGGACGATCATAGTCATTGCCATCAGGCGTTGATCCACCAGTTAATCCAGTATTTGCGGATTGTGTGATGACAATCACATCCGCTTCAACACATGCCTTTAACACCTGCCACTGTTCAACTAATGTCCCTGGCAAAACAACTGCCAATGCATCACCTTCGCCAAAGCGAATACCTTGACGATACGGTAATGTTCGTGCTGGATTGGTTAAAGTATATTTATGTCCAACAATACCTTGTAGCTGCTCAATGAGCTTAGCTGTTTGATTACTTTTCATATCGGTATTTCCTATGGTTATTGAAAATTGAGATGGGTTAATAGAGGCGATTAAATAATCACCATCTTAACCAAAAGCAAAACAATAAGCTATCGGTATTTTTATTGCAGATGAACAAAACACACTTAAACGATCTTTTACAACAAAAAGGTCAATAAAGGTAATTTATTTATAATGTTTAACCCTGCGTTTTTTGGGAATTTTTTGACAAAAGTTGTTGGCGTTCATTTTGATTAAAAAAAGTCCACGCTACAAACCTACTCACTTTTTGCCCTTGCGCCATGGGAATAATACGGCTTTCAACAACAGCAGCTTGTTTTAATTTTTTGTTAATTATTGACAAGGTCTCTTTTTTTGAAACTAATGAAGTAAACCACAGGCATTGAGTTTTATATTGAGTACTTTCATTAATCATATTACTAATAAAAGCACTTTCACCTCCTTGACACCAAAGCTCGGCATGTTGTCCACCAAAATTAAGCACAGTTTTTTGAGTGGAATTTGTTAGCTTACCTAACTTCTTCAATTTGGTTTGCGTACTTGCCAATGCATCTTCTGCTGAAGCATGAAAAGGCGGATTGCACAGGGTTAAAGCATAAAATTCATTGGGCTTAATAATATGCTTAAAAATCGATCCACTGTCTTTTTGTAATCGACACTGCAAAGTGTTTTTTAATAACGTATTGGCTTGTGTAATTAGCAAAGCAACTTTGATCGCAACTGGATTAATATCACTCCCTACAAATGACCAATCATATTCGGCACAACCAATAATAGGGTAAATCACATTAGCCCCAACGCCAATATCTAAAACCCGAATTTGTTTACCTGTTGGAATGCTATTTTGGTTGTCTTGAGCTAATAAATCAGCCAAATAGTGAATATAATCAGCTCGACCAGGAATGGGCGGACACAAATAACCATCTGGAATATCCCAATAATTTATTTGATAATCATTCAATAACAAGGCTTTATTTAACTGTTTGACAGCCATAGGATCGGCAAAATCGATCGATAAATTGCCATAGGAATTCTGATTTACATATCGAGACAGCTCAGGCAGTATTTTAATGAGCTTTGTAAAATCATAGCCATTCTGGTGTTTGTTTCTGCAATGTAATTGAAGCTTTTTTAATGGCGTTTGCACGATTGTCCTATTTTATCCAAAATCAAATAACCGCTATTATAACGACTTAACAGCAATATGCGAAAACCGAACAAATCAATTAATCAAAATGACTACGGTGTAGCGTTGTTTTTTTACTCTAAAAACGTTCAGGTAGACTATTGATTTTATTGAAGTTTTTATTTTATTTTTTAAATAAAATCAAACAATTATAGACTAATTTTTTATTACGTTGAATTTGGCTTTTTAATAAAAGCGCTTTTGTTATTTGATAATAGCTATTTAATAATAATTTGTTAATAACAGCCAGTTGATAGCAAAAGCGCAAGCTTGAAAATTGTATCAGTCGGAGCATTGTTTTTACTTTCAGTCATTAAAGCGCTAGGTTCACAAGCTTTGCCTGCTTAGCGCCCTAAGTATTAAAAAATAAATACTAAGGTGTGGTGCAAATAGCATTGAAGGGGAGGTACTCACCACTGCTGTAGACTCGGCCATCGAGCGAAACATGAAACGGGGTGGTGCTACCTGCCTTGTCACTCGTCCAGCATACAGCGTAGGGGCTGTTGAAGTCCTTACCACCAAAGTAACTGTGCGGTTCGCCCCATTCTGCGAAAAATCCACCGCCAATTCGACGCTGGTAATAATTACCTGATGAGCTAGAGTCGTCTATGCCATTTGAACAGAACGGCCAATTAATACCACACTTCGCATTACTTAAATCCCTTACCCTCGACATGCGATACCCCAAACCATTACACCATGCTAACTGGTCACTATGATGTGGATATCCATTTAGATTATCTCGATAGACGAACCACTGCCTCAACTCAAATCCATATTTTACTACCTCTACACCATCTCTATCTCTACCCACTAACTCAAACGTCTGTGGTAACCTTGGCTTAGCTATTTGACTAGGTTTAGGATTATTCCTTTGAGTTCTTGCCTCTGGACCTGTTAACTTAACACGGGCTACAACTCCCCTATCTTCATAAGGAATCCACCAATCCTCAGCTACAACATTTGTCACTGTTGCAGTAATTCCCCCCAAAGTAACGGGTTCCCATGTCAATTTTTCTGGTTCTATTCCTGTTATGAGCAAATCAAAATATAAACCATCCAGACCAGTGGTCGGGAAATTTTGATTATATGATTCAGGATGAATTGATTCGAAATCAATTGATTGTACTAAAAAGCCCTTATCAGGATTCCATATGTCAGCTGGGCCTGCAAATTTTCCCTTACCATTATATAGATTTGGCCTTACATAATTGATAACTGGCGACGGTATTATTATTGCATCACTACGATTACCTGTTCGATATTTTTTGCTATTCGCCTGTAAATTCCATGAAGATAACAATAATAACAGTCCCAACACCAATAAGCTTTTTGGGGACAATTTCGATAAAACATAGAGAGATAATTTGGAAGATATAAATAAGCTTCGTGTAAAAACTCGTCGAATAGGATTATTTGATAAATTTAATACATAGGTTTGCCAGTGCTGGTGTCTGGTGTCTGGTGTCTAAAATGATAATGCATTATGGTTTACCTGTCAAGTAATTATTTGTTTTATTTTATTTTTTATAATTATTCGCTTATTTAATGAGCTTATTTTCCTGTAGCGGTTAAAGTATAGCCATTTAAAAAATAGTTGGCTAGTTTTTTGGCGGATTTTTTTGTAAAGAAATGTAAATAAATTTAAATAAACATAAAGATAGAAATGATTCAGTTATAAAATAGGTGAATTTTCTAATTAAAATATGGTGTTAGTTTTAGGAGCTTTTAGTTTTTGTGGAATGATTAATATTGGTGATAACATCTAAAACGCAAACACCGCCAACAACCTTGTTTGGTGTTCTAGCTTTACTTCGTTATCGGTATATTTTGGCGCTCTGATAGGGCAAATTTATTAACATTGTGGTGCTATA
This sequence comes from Gilliamella sp. BG3, assembly GCF_046635605.1. NCBI lineage: Bacteria > Pseudomonadati > Pseudomonadota > Gammaproteobacteria > Orbales > Orbaceae > Gilliamella > Gilliamella sp. BG3. Next base: position 34,537 of record NZ_JBIDFE010000003.1, on the reverse strand, counting down.
AGTGTGTTTCTTGCTCTAAAATTGTTCAGGTAGACTATTGATTTTATTAAAATTTTAATTTCCAATTAAATCAGATGGTTATAGCTAACTGTGGTGTTGTTTGTGGTGGTTTTTATATTATTAAATTCCCGTTACAATATTATTGCTCAATCCTTATTAAAAATCTTAAAATTCGATAAAACTAAAACACTTTGTTATAATTTGAGCTCTTTAAAAATGAAAATACAAAAATTAATGAAAGCCCTCTGTTCCTTTATTGTTTTAACACTAATACCTTTTGATCTTTTAGCTGCTGATTTTAGCGGTGATGATTTATCAATTTGTTGGGGGATTCCGTTTGTAGGGATTTTATTTTCTATTGCATTAATGCCGCTATTTCTGTCGCGACTTTGGCATTATCATTATGGCAAAATTATTACTTTTTGGACAATGCTGTTTGTACTGTTTGCCTTATATTCTTTTGGTCTACAAACCACCATCAATCTTACTGCTCATGCAATTATAGCTGAATATATTCCTTTCATTTTGTTATTGCTTGCACTATTTACCGTTTCAGGAGGGATTTTAATTAAGAGCGATGTGCTTAGCACACCCAAACTAAACGTTGGTTTGCTTGCGATAGGTACACTGTTAGCCTCACTCATGGGCACTACTGGCGCAGCTATGTTAATGATTAGACCTTTAATCAGAGCTAATCGCAATCGTAAATATGCCGTACATTCCATTGTCTTTTTTATCTTTTTAGTAGCAAACATTGGCGGTGGATTAACACCACTCGGCGATCCACCTTTATTTATTGGCTTTTTAAAAGGTGTTAATTTTGGATGGACAATTCAACATATGTTGTTGCCAGTTTTGTTTAGTTCAATTTTGTTATTAGCAATTTATTATAAGATTGATTGCTACTACTTTCGTACCCAATATGGTGATTCGCTTACGTTAACTTCTGCTAAAAAAGCTAGCACTATTAAGGTTTATGGTGTAAGCAATATCTTTTTATTGGTAATCATTATTGCCTGCGTGTTAATATCTGGTATTTGGCATTCATCGGTTAATTTTACGGTTTTAGGAACACATATTGCTTTACAAAATTTAATTCGTGATACTATTTTTATCATGATTACCCTATTTTCTATGTTAATTACCCCTAAACAAGTACGTGCCGGTAACGAATTTAATTGGGAGCCTATCATTGAAGTTGCTAAGCTGTTTATCGGGATTTTTATTACTATCGTCCCTGTACTTGCTATTTTACGAGCAGGTAGCCATGGTGCATTAGCCCCAATAATATCACTAGTAACAAATGAACAAGGACAACCGATCAATAGCATGTATTTTTGGCTATCAGGTCTACTTTCAGGATTCTTAGATAATGCCCCCACTTATTTGGTCTTCTTTAATCTAGCTTCGGGCGATGCCACTATTTTAATGAATATATTAGAAAAAACCTTACTCGCTATTTCAATGGGTTCAGTTTTTATGGGAGCTCTTAGCTATATAGGTAATGCACCTAACCTTATGGTCAAAAGCATTGCAATTCAAAATAAAATTAACATGCCAAGCTTTTTTAGTTACATGAAATGGTCTGTATGTATTTTAATCCCAGTGTTTATCATTGATAATTTGGTGTTTTTTCTACTCTTTTAATTTAGGCTACTAACAAACTAAAATAACTGTGTAATATAGCGCAATTTTTTTGGAGTTGTTTAGATTACTGTAAACTTTACAAGTACTTCCTAAAGTTAAAAAAATTTACTTAAAGGCAACATATCAATTATCAAACTGATGTTATTGAATACTATTTAACAAATAATCGATTACATAAAAACCATTTGCTTGAATTTCATTCTATTTGTCGTTAGAATTGTAAAATAAACATTAAAAGGAATTCATTTACATAAAAATACAAATAATATTAAATGAAAGGATAAAGTGATGAAAGAATGCATAATGAATATTCTCGTTAATACTTTTCTAGCTAAATTTATTCAAAATAAGCAAGGCATAACGGTAGTTGAATATGCGGTTATTATAGCTGGAATCTCTGTAATTGTATTTACAATATTTAGAGGACAATCAGGTCCAATGCATGATATGTTTTATACTGTATTTTCATCAATACATAGCAAATTAGTTATTATAGTAAATCAGTAATTGAGGTTTGATCAAACTAAACGTCATGCTCTGCTAACTTATTTTTATGAAATAAATCTGTAAAATAAGAAAAGTGGTTGTTGACTGAATATAGATAGTCAATATGCATTTTAGTATCAATAATTATTATCGGTACTTTTTGATATTTTTGGTCTTTAAAAATGTCGACACCACCTATAAGTTACACAAAAAATATTATAAATTGTAAGAAAATATCAACTCCAAGGTTAGATTAAACTTGTGGCATTATATCATCAGTGCACTCACGATATGAGCAAGTAGACTCAGCAACTTGATCATGTTTATCATAGCAAAACTTAATCCCCCCAAGTATCAATATCAATACTATCGAGTTTTATGCTCTATTTAACAATTTTATTAAGCTCCGTTAATATCTCTTTTTATAAATGAATAGTATTCCTGCAAAAATACTGTTCTTAAATCCATTACTAAATCGATGTATTTCTTAGGGTGTTAAATGCTAATATGATTACTTATAACATGATAATATAACTATACTGCTTAATGTAACTAAATCTAGCTTTAATGCTTCTAAATGCCATTAATACAGTCCTTAATTATTGGTAATGACCGCAGTTTAAGTAACAATAACGATAAAAGTTTTTAAACGATTGCCATTATTGAACAGAATTGGCAAAATTTATATATGTATATGATCAATTATACAAATTATTGATTTAAGTTGGTTTTACACTTTGTCTATAAACCTTGGTATAATGTATTATTTATAACATAATTTTGAGAGTTATCTATGTTAAATCAGTTAAAAGCAATTATTCAGTATCTTCTTCCTAAACAGCTATTAACCGTTATTTTTGGTTGGTTGGCAAAAAAACAGTTAGGTAAAGTTACAACATGGATGATTATGCTTTTTTGTAAAGTGTATAAAGTGGATTTGAGCGAAGCAAAAATTAGTGATGTAAAAGAATTTAAAACCTTTAATGACTTTTTTGCTCGCGAATTAAATGAGGATGCACGGCCAATTGATACCACCGATAGTGCTGTTGTTATGCCTGCTGATGGTGTAATTAGTCAGTTTGGTACTATTCTTGATACACAGCTGTTACAAGCTAAAGGGCATTTTTATTCTTTAGAATCATTACTTGCCTGTCATCCTGATATGATCAACTTTTTTAGAAATGGTTTATATACAACCACTTATTTATCTCCTAAAGATTATCACCGTTTTCATATGCCTTGCGATGGTATTTTGCGTGAGATGATTTATGTGCCTGGTTCGCTATTTTCAGTTAGCAAAGCTACAACCGAAAGTATACCTAATATTTTTGCTCGTAATGAACGTGTGATTTGTTTGTTTGAAACCGAATTAGGTCCAATGGCGCAAATTTTAGTTGGGGCAACTATTGTTGGTAGTATAGAAGTACAATGGGAAGGTATTGTTACCCCTCCACGAGAAGGAATAATGAAACGTTGGACTTATACCAACGGGATAAAATTAACTAAAGGACAAGATATAGGTTGCTTTAAGTTAGGTTCGACAGTAATTACACTGTTTGCCTCAAATTCGATTGAGTTTAATAACCACCTTAAAGTTGGTGATGTTACTCGCGTGGGTCAAAAATTAGCTGACAGGATATAGCTTTATGTGGATTCGTGGTGTTGTGTGCTTTGTTGTTGTGTTGTTTTCTTCACTGACTTTTGCCGAAGAAACCACACCAGTCATTAATGATGAAAATGATCTTTCGCTAGTTGTTCATCAGTTAAGTGATAAAAATGATGAACTCAGACAAAATATGGAGTTACAAAAAACACATCTAACTAGTATTGTTAATGAGCAAAACAATATCACGACACAAATTTCACATGTTCAAAATACACTGGCAACACTTGATGAACAAGGAGAATGGTTGAGTTTTTCGACCGCTTTGGGCGAAACCTTACGTCAACAGTTATTGCGTTTGCCAGAAAAACCTAAATCGCAAGCGCTTGATGCCGAAATCGCCGAGGCAAAAGCGCAACAACTTAATTATAGTAATATTTTAACATCTTTGGACAATTACCCAACTTTAACAAGCCCACTTAATAGCATCAAAGAAGCAACCCAATATCGTCGTTTAATTCGAGAACAGACCGAATTACTTAAGACTCTTATTTCGGGAACTGATACTACCATTCTAGAATTGACTAAACTAAAAATTGCCAATAAGCAATTAACCAATGCGATTGACGAAGTAAACGATGCTGCACACAGATATTTTTTCTGGGTAGCTGATGTGAATCCAATATCATTGAGTTATCCAATTGATTTAGCAAAAGATGTTGTGTATGTGATTTTTTCTGTCGATACCATTTCGCAACTTTATAAAGCTAGCATTGAAGTACTTAGTTCGCCAAAACCGTTATTTTTAATTATTTTGTCGTTGCTATTCGTGTTTGCACACTTTAAGATGCGCACGAAATATAATATTTTTCTCAATAAATCAGCTAGCCGTGTAGGAAAAGTTACACAAGATAGTTACTCTTTAACCTTAAAAGTAATTATATTTTCATTAATTATGGCATTACCTATCCCTATTTTGTGGGCAGTGTTTGGTTATGCTTTACAGATTAATTCAGATTATCCTGTCGCATTTGCCTTGGGTTATGGTGTGAATGCTGCTGCGCCTATTTTGTGGGTATTTATTATTTCAGCGCATTTTGCGTCAACTAATGGACTGTTTATTACCCATTTTGGTTGGTCTGGACTTAGCGTACGCTCAGCGATGAAATATTATCAACTTTCAGTTTGGCTGGTAATTCCACTAGTGATGATAGTGATGAGTTTTGATCAATATAATAATCATCAATTTGCAGCCACAATTGGTCGAACGTCGTTTATTTTGCTCTGCTTTGCTTTGGTGTTTATGACTAATTCTATCCATCGTGCTGGTGTTCCTCTTTATATTGATAAAAAAGGAGCTGGTGATAATTTATTAAGTCATATTTTGTGGTTTATTTTATTAAGTGCACCATGGCTAGCTATCATTGCGGCTTGTTTAGGTTATCTTTCGACAGCTCAAGTACTATTAGGACGTCTTGAGGCCTCTGTCATTATTTGGTTTGCTTTGTTAGTTATTTATTTTATGATTCGCCGTTGGATGTGGATCCAAAAACGTCGTATAGAATTTGAACGAACCAAGCAACGTCGATTAGAACGTATGCAACGAGCCAAATCACATGAAGATGATCTCAATTCACTTAACGAAAGTGTTGATGAACCTGTTATCGATTTAGATGTCATCAGTGCGCAATCCTTACATTTAGTCAGATCGATTATTATGATGATTGCGCTAATTAGTATGATTTTGCTATGGTCTGAATTGCATTCGGCCTTTGCCTTTATGAATAATATTAAACTTTGGGGAACCAGCGCCATTGTAAATGGAACTGAAATCGAACAATACATTACCCTTGGTGCAGTTTGTATTGCGATTTTAGTGATGACAATTACCGTTCAGTTGGTCAAAAATCTGCCCTCTTTGTTGGAGTTAGGCATTTTGCAACATTTAGATTTATCACCAGGAACAGGGTATGCTATTTCCACAGTTTCAAAATATATTACTTTGATGATAGGCTGTATGATTGCATTTTCGTTTATTGGTATCGACTGGTCTAAAATCCAATGGTTAATTGCCGCATTAGGTGTGGGGCTAGGTTTTGGTTTACAAGAGATCTTTGCTAATTTTATCTCTGGCTTAATCATTTTATTCGAAAAACCAGTACGTATTGGCGATACGGTGACAATTCGTGATTTGACAGGTAATATTACAAAAATTAATACCCGTGCAATTACCATTGTCGATTGGGATCGTAAAGAAATTGTGATGCCCAATAAAGCTTTCATTACCGAACAATTGGTGAACTGGTCGTTGTCTGATTCGATCACTCGAATTGTATTAACTATTCCTGCTACCATCGATGCTGATAGTGATTTGGTTATCAAACTTTTACAACAAGCATCAGATGAATGTGAATATGTGCTTAACGATCCTGAACCTCAAGTATTTTTGGTGGATATCCAAGAAGGTATTCAGTTGTTTGAACTACGTGTTTTTGCTGCCGAGATGGGACACCGAATGTTACTGCGAAGTGCTATACATAAATTGATACTTGAAGCTTATCGTAAACATCATTTAACGCTACCATTCCCACCATTGCAAACCAATTTAGAAGCATTGGGACGCAAGAGTGGGCGTCGTAGTTATACCATCGGCACGCTTTAACCAAAAAGAGTTTCTAACCAAGGCACACCAAATGCTCCTGGCGCAAGCAATACAAAAGCCCAAACTGGCGCTGAAGCAATATTGGCCACATTAAATTTGGTAGCAGGCATATGCATTGTGCCTGCAATTAATGGCACTATTGCTCGTAATGGTCCAAAAAATCGACCTATAAATACCCCTAACGTTCCATAACGCTGAAAAAATTGCTCAGCACGATAAACTAATTTAGGGTGCTTATTAAGTGGCCATGAAGCAATAACTTGTTGATGATAGTGTTTACCCAACCAATAAGACAGTAAATCTCCAAAAACAGCACCTGCCGAAGCGGCAATTAATACGGGCACAAATGATATTGCTCCTCCACCGATTAAAGCCCCTGCCCCTAATAAAATAGCCGTTGCAGGCACTAGAAGCGAGATAATCGCTAATGATTCACCAAATGCCAATAAAAATATAATGGGTAATGCCCAAACTTGGTGGTGCTCAATAAACTGCATGATAGTCTGTGTAATTTCTTGTAATGACATAGAGTTAGCTTATGAATTATCAATTGCTTATGGTGAACTATTTTATCATAATATTGCTTATTAAGTGCTAAGCACGCCATCTATTGATAAAATATTACACTGCGTTAACATTTTAGAATTATTAATGGCTGATCTTGTGCTGATAGCAGTCTTAATTATAACCAAATTAGCAAGAGGCAATTAATGGCGATCGGTGTTAAATCAATTCCAGTACGTAAATTTAAAAACAGTAAGTTACAACATTTTCAACCTGATATGTTAGCTATCGAAAAGCCAGTTGCTTTAATTTATAACGGAATTTCACATGTAGTGATGATGGCAACACCAAAAGATTTGGATTATTTTGCCATTGGTTTTTCGTTAACGGAAAATATTATTCATTCGGTTAATGATATTTATGGCATTGATATTATTGATACTCCCAAAGGCATAGAAGTACAAATCGAACTTTCGTCACGACGCTTTAGCGAGCTGAAAGAAAAACGACGTAATTTAACTGGGCGAACAGGATGCGGCATTTGTGGTACTGAGCAGATAGAGCAAGTCTGCCAAGATATTCCTACTTTACCATTAATAAGTCAGATTGATTTAGCTGATTTTAGTGACAGCTTAAGCTATTTATCGCATGTTCAACAAGTCGGTAAACAAACTGGTTGCACGCACGCAGCTGTATGGCTAGATTTGAAAGGACAATTTATGGCAGGGTTTGAAGATATCGGCCGGCATGTCGCATTAGATAAACTACTTGGCTTTAGAGCTATGAAATTGTTAAATAACCCTGAGTATCAACACGGTGTGGTATTAGTATCAAGTCGTGCTAGCTATGAAATGGCACAAAAAACCGCCAATTGTGGCGTAGAATTTTTGTTAGCGGTTTCGGCAGCAACTTCAATGGCTGTCGATTTGTCTAAACAATGTCATTTAACTTTGTTAGGATTTTTTAGGGGCGATAAAGGCGTGATCTATTCTGGCGATGATCGTCTTATCTAAGAAAATCTTTTATATTATTCATTTTGGTGATTAAATTAATCTAAATTTAATATATTGAATAATAAAAATAAAAAATAAATTTTTCTAATTCATTCTAAGATATACCAATTCGCATCTTCCTTTATTAGACGAAGATCATCATAATATATGCCGAAAACAAAAATTATTTTGTTTTTTAATTATTTTATGGGATTTTACCCAATTAAACTAAGCAATAGGTTATCACTGTTTTATTATATTCACCTATTTTACTTTAGCTTAGCATTAATTTTTTTTGAAAGGATACTATCATGCATCAGACTTCAGATATTCAACAAGCCGTTAATTTTATTCAGAAACACACAAACAAAAAACCAACAATTGGGATTATTCTTGGTTCAGGTTTAGGACCTTTTGCCGACACTCTTGAAGATGCTGTTCATATTCCTTATGACACAATTCCACATTTCGCCAAATCAGCAGCCGTTGGCCACGCAAATGAATTAGTCATTGGCCAATGCGGAGACAAAACAGTTGTGGCAATGAAAGGGCGCTTTCACTATTACGAAGGTTTTTCGTTAGATCAAGTTACTTTCCCTGTTCGTGTGATGAAGATGCTTGGTGTTGAAAAATTAATTATCACTAATGCATGTGGTGCAGTCAATACGAGTTTTAAACCAGGCGATTTAATGTTGATTACCGATCATATTAATCTTACTGCCAACAATCCTCTTATTGGACCAAATAACCCTGATTTAGGTGTGCGCTTTTTAGATGTAAGTGAGGTTTATAATAAGCAATTGCGTTCAACAGTAATTGATGTAGCCAAAGAACTTAATCTTACCTTACAACAAGGTGTTTATGCTTGGTGGACAGGTCCAACTTATGAAACACCTGCCGAAATTAGAATGATTCGTGTTTTAGGTGCCGATGCAGTTGGCATGTCAACTGTACCCGAGGCAATTATCGCACACCATTCAGGCATTAAAACCATTGGAATTTCGTGTTTAACTAATATGGCTTGCGGAATTTTAGATCAACCATTAGGACACGAAGAAGTTATAGAGACAGCAGAACGCGTTAAATCAACTTTTTTACAACTAATAACAAAAACGATTGCACGCTTCTAACCAATACTTTTTATTGGTAATTTTCTATAAAAAGTTCACTTTATTTTAGGAATAAACAATGAACATAAAAAATAGATTAAAAATAATGATGTTTTTCCAATATTTCATTTGGGGAAGCTGGTTAGCCACTTTTGGTGCTTATCTATTTAATACTTTACACTTTTCTGGTATTGAAGTATCGATGATTTTTAGTACCAAAGGTTTAGCGGCATTAATTACACCATTTATTATTGGTATTATTGCCGATAAATTTTTGCAGGCTAAATATCTATATATGCTTTGTCATTCTGTTTGTGCTATTGCGCTTTTTTATGCTGCATCAGTTAATAATTCAGCTATTTTATTTTGGGTAATGTTAGGCAACGCGTTAGCTTTTATGCCAACTATTGCATTATCTAATTCTATTAGCTACCACTGTTTGGCTCAACATAACTTAGATTCGGTAACCGTTTTCCCTAAAATACGAGTATTTGGTACAGTTGGTTTTATTATTGCAATGTGGACAATTAGTTTATGCAAATTCGAGTTGAGTAATGCTCAGCTTTATGTTGCCTGCGCAGCATCTGCTGTACTTGTTGTTTATAGTGCAACATTACCAAATATTACTGTATCTAAAAGTCAAAAACAGTCTTGGGTTTCTTATTTGGGATTAGATGCTTTTGTATTATTCAAAAAGCCCGTTATGGCTGTTTTTTTTCTTTTTGCTATGTTACTTGGTGCGATACTACAAATCACTAATACTTTTGGTGGCGCTTTCTTACATGATTTTGGTAAAGTCTCAGAATTTAAAGATAGCTTAATTGTACAATATCCTGCTATTTTATTATCGGTTTCACAAATGGCTGAAGTCGCATTTATCTTAACCATCCCATTTTTTCTCAAAAAATTTGGCATCAAAAAAGTCATAATGATAAGCTTAATTGCTTGGACTTTACGATTTGGTTTATTTGCATTTGGTGATCCAACACCTTTTGGTTTTGTGCTATTAATGCTTTCAATGATCGTTTACGGCTGTGCATTTGACTTTTTTAATATTTCAGGCTCTATTTTCATTGAAAAAGAAGTCAGTTCAAATATTCGAGCCAGCGCTCAAGGACTATTTATGACCATGGTTAATGGTATTGGTGCTTATTTTGGCTCCATTTTAAGTGGTTATGTTGTTGACATGTGTACACATGATGGTCTTAAAGATTGGCAAACAATTTGGCTAATTTTTGCTACATATGCACTTGTGTTAGGTATTGTTTTTTATTATTCATTTAATTATGACCATACTAAAAGTAAGTGTGCTGCATAATCACTTATCCGTTTAGATTAATAGATATTTGAAATATTAATTATCATTGTAATTTGATTAATTTATTAAAAAGACACTGGGGATGAATTGTATAATCCTTCCCCTAATGTCTTTTATTGTGTTTTTTAGCCGAAATTATCGGCAATGTTATTTTTTGTTACGAGATTTAGATATGAAAGATAAATTTTTAGGCGGTTTACTGGTTTTATTAGGTGCATGTAGCTTTGGCGTACTATCTTCTATCGTTAAGACGGCTTATCAAGACGGGTATAAATTAGGTGAAGTCACTGGTATCCAATGTTTTTTGGGAATGTTAATGTTATGGAGTATTCACTTTATTGTCAAAATAATACGCTCCCCAAAAGTATCTACATTAACGAATGCACAATTAGCAACTCCAACAAAAAAGCATACAAAATTGACAAAAAAATGGAAGGTCTGTGCTGTTGGTCTATTTCCTGGATTGGTCGGCATTTGTTATTACCAATGCGTACAACTAGTGCCTGCATCAATTGCAATTATTTTATTAATGCAATATTTGTGGATTAGCGTCTTTATTGATTTTATTTTTTTCAAAAACAAACCTAGTATTATTCAACTTTCAGCGATTATTGTAATTATTTTAGGTAGCTGCTTAGCAGCAGGTATTTTTAATCAAGATATTAGTTTAAATTTGACTGGTTGTTTTTTTGGTTTTTTAGCAGCACTGATGTATTCACTCTTTATTAGTACTAGCAGCAATATTGGTAACGAATTACCTAAGCTTGAAAAAAGTGCGTGGATGATTACCGGCGCATGTATTGTTACTTTTTTGATATTTCCACCTTTATTTTTCTTCAAACTTGATATTAGCGACAAACTGTATCAGTTAGGATTTTTATTAGCATTGCTAGGTACTGTATTGCCTCCTTTTTTGTTTTCGGTAGGAATTCCAAAAATTGGAATTTCATTAAGTGCCATTTTGTCGGCAGCAGAACTGCCTGTAGCGGTCACTTGTTCATATTTTTATTTACGCGAATCGGTCCATTTTAATCAATGGATTGGAGTGGGTATTATTCTTTTGGCAATTGCTTTACCTAACCTAAAACATGTCAAAAAGAACAAACTTGAAAAATAGTTAGCTCATCTGACATTTTCGACTTAAAATGTAGGAAAACACCAATTTGTTTATATTTCACGGTTAAAATAATCTTCTAAAAACTCATAAGGTATTTTATTTAAAATCGCCTTATGTGGTTTAACTTTACTATTATAAAAGTGAGCAAATCACTTAAAATTTTGTTTGTATCTGTTGTATCACTAACTATTTGCTGATTATGCTGTATTTCTTTTAATTCCAATAAACAGCGTAAGAAAATCCTATATATTAAGTTGATTATTTATAATATCCAAAAGCATTGAAAACCCAACAATCATCACCATAATTATGATCGTCTTATAATTTGACCAATATTGCTAGTTTTTTACTAAAAAATAAATCATTCCGTGCTCTACACTATTTTAGATAGCTTTAATAGTTAAATATACTAAAACTTATTGTGATATATTGATCTACTTCGTTATGTATTTGTCTATAAAATTAGAAGTAAAATCTTTAACTAAAAGATGAAATCTAGCAATATTATTGAACTTTCCAAAATTAAATCTGTCTTAAAAAAGTGATTATTTTTAAATATGTTAAATAGTACCAGCTTGCTATTTAAAATAGGTAGTCATTCGCTTATTAAGTTTTTACTATTAAGTAATAATGTTTTACTGTATTGATAATATACCGTAATTAACCTTTAAATAAGGCTTATAAGTAAATAAGACTTTTCATTTTCTGATAGCAGTTGTTCTTAATAGTATTTTTTTATTTTAAGTACCTATGCTTTGAAACTTAATTTCATTAATTTAAATATTCATTATAACATAATGAATTATTTTGATTTTGTTGTTTGTTTTTATATTTAAGTATTATGTCAACCAAAAACTTTTTTACATAAAATTAACAGCCTATTTTCTTTATTAAGGTCTTGTTATCTTTTTATTTTAATTAAAAGGAAGTTATAAAAATGAAGATATTAAAAAAACCTTTATTTACCTTAGTGCATAGTAATAGCGCAATACCTGAACACAGAACGCTAGCTTATTTAGATCCCACATTAAATTATTATACCGATCATATCGACGAAATTATTGCTTTGCGTGTTAAAGAACTTAAATTGCATCATCCTGAATATAGAGAATGCCCCAATTGTGACAGAACCAATAACAAAAAGGGATTTTCTTTTGTTTTTCATGAAATATTTGAGTCAGAGCATCATAAAAAACAAATTGGCATGCTAAAAGACGAAATAGCTATTACAAAAGAATCGAATAAAATAAAGGAATTACTTGATTCCCGTATAAAAGAAATTGCTAATGTTTATCCTGAGTTACAATTTAACTTTAATGACATGCAGGTTTTACCAGCTAAAGTCAAAGAGTATCTTTTTGCACCGCCGTTAATATTAACTGAAGATCATGCAATTATGCTTTGGGATGATTAAATAAAGCTGTTAACAAAAAATCAATTGCCGTGATGTGCTATTGTAAAATTAAGCTGTTATGCTTACTATTATCGACCTAAATTATTAGATGTTCCAATAATTACTTTAATATTTAGCAAGATAGCCAAAAAACATTACCCTGATTTTTTTCTAAATGTTTTCATCGTATTCAAAAGCTAGGCTATCAATGGATATCACAAACGTGTTTATCGGGAATATTGTTAATTAAAACTTAATGTTGGACTAATCCTCTAAAAACGCATAAGGTATTTCCTCTGAAATTACTTTATGCGATTTAATCGTATTATAGTAGTTAATAAATAGCTTAAGTTCTTGTTCTCTATCTTTTGAATAGCTAAATTGTAAGAATTACTCACCATGGATGGACATAACCTTTTACAGCTAAATTAATCTAAAGAGTTTATAGCAGAAGGGGTCAATCTACTATTTAAAACAAAATACTAAGTATTTTGTTTTAAATAATTATTTTTGAAGGTAAGGAATCAAGGTGTAACACAAGCCACTCTATAGTATTGATCCGAATGAAACCTACTGCCAACTATACCGACATTAGCTTCTACAACATAATTTTCTACAATGCCATTGTCCACTCGTTGGTCTGAAGTCCAATAATGCGCCAAATTAATGTTATTCCAATCGGGATCTCCTACCCTAAAAAACTCCCAATCACTGTCTTTATAGTAAAGCTGTGTCATACGTCCCCATTCGCTAAGTAACCCGCCCATCCAATAACCATTCACTTTATAACTAATTTTTCGTAAATAGCTTCCGTCTGTTATACCATTTTGCCAATTTGGCATACCATCATTTCTATTTGCATTGGTAAAATCAAGCACTTTGGGTATACGATACCCACCACCATTAAAGTTATTACAAAACGCTACGGCATTTTGATAACCGCCTGCACCGCCTTTTTTAGCTACATACCAACGCTCTAATCTAAAATTATACAATGGGTCATTGTTTTTATCGTGTAAATAAAATGTTGAAGGAATAAAAGAACCAGGATTACTCTCCTTAGGACCCGTTAAGTTAATTTTTACAAGCCCTGTAGGTAGCGTATTTTCAGCATTTAACGTTAATGTTACCCCTCCTGTCGAAATTGTTCGACCATTCGTATTAACGATATCTTGTGCTTTCATTCCTGCAACACTCAAGTAAAAAAATAAATTATGAGAGCCTGTGGTTGGAAAGTTTGCTCCAGGGTTCGCTGGATTATAGGCATAAAATCCTCTATATTTATTCCAATCTCCATGCGGATCGTTAAGAGAAGAAACTGCACCATCGTAAGGTATATCATTTGAATGCCAATCATATTCTAAATTAGGCATAGCATAACAGAATTGTGGTTTATCCATTTTGGGATAAAGATAATAGGTATGCCTATTTCCAGTAAATTTATCACTTTCAGAAGGAATACCATATTCTGTCTTAATGCTCACATCTTCCACTTCTAACGTCAATTGATAAGGTGCATCACAGCCATTTAATGCTTTATCTGAGTTATCTTTCACATAATTAGTAATATCTTGATCATATAAATTCTGCCATTTAATTTTTAATTTACTTGAATTGACACGATGAAGTGTATCGCCATCATCATCCTTCCAATAACCATTGTCAGCAATCACTTTATCTGCCAATACTTCTGGATAATCTCCATGAGGTACTAATGTCTTAATATCTGCAAAAGTGGCCGAAAGTTTATCTAACACTAATGGGTTTTCCATGCTTGAGCTATCATTTGATACAGTAATAATTTTGTTTCCGGGCAATGTCACTGATAATAAGGGACTAATTGAATCGGCATGAGTCGCACCGCCATCAAAGGTTAAATAAGGCGCAGTACCCTGAATGTAATTAGAAGTCGTGGCCGATAATGCCTGCGATTCAAAAGAGTATGGCAATAACAACAATAGCGCTAATACCAATGGAACTTTTGAAAATAATTTTATGGATAATTTCGAAGATATAAATGAGTTTCGTGCAAAAACTCGTCGAATAGGATTATTTGATAAATTTAAGACGTAGGTTAGCCAGTGCTTGTGCCTTGTGCCTTGTGCCAAAAATGATACTGCATTACGTTCCTCGTGTCAAGTAATATTTTGTTTTATTTGTATTTTTTTAATTGTTTGCTTATTTTCCTATAGCAGTAAGAGTATAGTCGTTAAAAAAATAATTGGCTAGTTTTTTAGCGGACTTTTTTGTAAAGAAATGTAAAGATGAAAACGATTCGGTTTTATAGATAGGTGAATTTTCTAATTAAAATATATGTTAGTTTTAGGAGTTTTTAACTTTTGTGGAATGATTAATATTGGTGATAACATCTAAAACACAAACACGCCCAATAGCCCAGTTTGGCGTGCTAGCTTTACTTCGTTATTGGTATATTTTGGCGCTCTGATAAGTCAAGCTTATTAATATTGTGGTGCTATAAGCGTGTTTTTACTCTAAAATCGCTCAGGTAAGCTATTGATTTTATTGAAGTTTTTATTTGATTTTTTAAATAAAATCAAACAATTATAGACTAATTTTTTATTACGTTGAATTTGGCTTTTTAATAAAAGCGCTTTTGTTATTTGATAATAGCTATTTAATAATAATTTGTTAATAACAGCCAGTTGATAGCAAAAGCGCAGACTTTGCCTGCTCAGCGCCCCAACTTACGCGGGGGCTTTATTCTTTGTTATATTATCCTCTCAAGCACCGTAACCCCCTTCCGCGCCCTAAGGATTAAGAACTAAACGCTAAAAGCTAAGGTGCGGTGCAAAGGCAAAAGAGGGGGTGGTGGCCGGCGATGCTGCGGACGCTGCCGGTGTGCGAGTGGACAAGGAACTGGTTGCTACCTGTAGCGTCGCTCGTCCAGTAGCTGATGTAGACGAATCCCGAATCAGTGTAGGACTTGCGCACGTAGCCCCACTCCGTGAAAAAGCCAGCGCCTATGTGACGCTTGTAATGATTATCTGATGAACTAGGTGTGGCGCCTACTGCGCCTTGACAATGGCTTCCTGAAAACACACCAGAACAAACTGCATTGGTTAAATCTCTTACCCGTGGCATTCGATAACCCAAACTATTACACCATGCTAACTGGTCACTATAAGTTTTAGATCGACTACCACGATTGACGAACCACTGCTTCAACACAAATCCATATTTTACTACCTCATCACCGGTATTAATATCTCTACCCACTAACTCAAACGTCTGCGGTAACTGTGGCTTAGCAATTGGATTAGGATGAGGATTATCCCATTGATTTCTTGCCTCTGGACCTGTTAGCTTAACACGGGCGACAACTTGTCCCTTGTCTTCATCAGGAATATCCTCATTCTTATCATTAGCTACAACATTTGTCACTGTTGCAGTAATTCCCTCATGCGTGACTGGTTCCCATGTCAATTCATTTATATCTACTCCACTTATGAGTAAATCAAAATATAAATTATGCGCACCTGTGGTCGGGAAATTAAGACTGTATGATTCAGGATGAATTGATTCAAAATCAATTGATTGTACTAAAAAGCCCTTATCAGGATTCCATATGTCAGCTGGGCCTGCAGATGATCCCTTACTCTCTAGATCTGGCCTTACATAATTGATAACTGCCGACGGTATTATTATTGCATCACTACGATTACCCGCTCGATACTTTTTGTCATTCGCCTGTACATTCCATGACAATGACAATAATAACAATGCTAATACTAGCAAAACTGTTTTAGGTGATTTGAGCGATAATTTCGAAGATATAAATAAGTTTTGTGTAAAAACTCGTCGAATAGGATTATTTGATAAATTTAAGACATAGGTTTGCCAGTGCTTGTGCCTTGTGCCTTGTGCCTAAAATGATAATGCATTACATTCCTCGTGTCAAGTAATATTTTGTTTTATTTGAATTTTTATAATTGTTCGCTTATTTAATAAGCTTGTTTTCCTACAGCGATAAAAGTATAACCATAAAAAAAATAGTTGGCTAGTTTTTTGGCGGACTTTTTTGTAAAGAAATGTAAATTTTAGAAAAAAACCGAGTTGTTTATACTTTATAGTTAAAATAATCCTCTAAAAACTCATAAGGTTCCTTTCCCGAAATCGCTTAAGATTTTGCATTTTATCTTTTAAATTGATAAATATTTGCTGATTATGTCATATCTCAATTCAAAGTTTGTATCACTTTTTTCACTTTGTCATTCGCTTGTGGATTAAGTGGTTTAGTAAATTTGTGATTGATTCGATGCTATTACACGTTTTAACATAACGTTCATTTTGCAGGTTAAGGGAACAAAAAACTTCAACAAGGCATTCTTACACGCTATAAATGATTGAATAACTAACCATAAAGCATTTAACAAAATTAGTGACTGTTATTTTTTCTTTATAATATAAGCGCCATATCACTTATTTGTGATATGACGTTAATTTTGTTTTTATGTCTATTTTGTTACAGTAGTTTCTTAAATTAATGTAAACACCACGAGATATTCCTATAATTATAGGAATATCTCCCTGTAAATTATTTTGAGTTTAAATCTGCTTTTATATCTAATTTTTAATTAATGACTGTTTCGGTTAGTGATTAACTATTGAAAGCACTTTCACCATGGCTATTAATATCCAGACCTTCTCTTTCATGTTCTTCTGATACTCTTAAGCCAACAATGATATCTGCAATTTTATAAGCAATATAAGCAACCACTGTAGTCCAAACTACGCAGGTAATAACACTCATCAATTGTATTCCTACTTGAGTTGCCATTGTAATGCCTTCGGCATAACCAATACCTCCTAACGATTCTGATGTAAATATACCAGTTAATATACAACCCACAATTCCACATACGCCGTGTACACCAAATACATCACATGTATCATCAACTTTTAGAATTCTTTTGAGTGTTGATACTCCCCAGACACCAGCAAAACCACAAATAAGCCCTATTAACATAGCACCACCTACACCAACAAGACCAGCCGCTGGTGTTACACCAACTAATCCCGCTATCACTCCTGATGCCGAACCAAGGCAAGATGGTTTACCTCGTAAAAACCATTCTGCGAACGTCCATGCCAAAACCGCTGCTGCTGTTGCTGCAACAGTGTTAATAAAGGCTAAACCTGCGATTTCATCTGCATGCGTTGATGATCCTGCGTTAAAGCCAAACCAACCAATATAAAGAATAGCAGCTCCAAGGTAGACATAAGGTAAGTTAAATGGTTTTAGTGGTTCACGATTATAACCTATACGATTTCTAATCAGATAAGCACCCACTAGTCCTGCAATCGCAGCATTAATATGTACTACCGTACCACCAGCAAAATCAAGTGCTCCTTCATCACCTAAAATTCCGCCTCCCCATACCATATGCGCCATGGGAATATATGAAAATGTAAACCATAACACCATAAATATTAATACTGCTGAAAAACGAATTCGTTCAGCAAAAGCACCTGGAATTAAGCAACAAGTAATGCAAGCAAATGATCCTTGGAATGCTATCCAAATTAGCTCGTAAATCGATCCTGACACATCTGTAATACCTATCCCTGTTAATAGAAAATGGTTAAAGTTGCCATAAAACCAGTTCCCTTCACCAAAAGCAAGTGTATAACCGTAAACAATCCATAGCACCGCTATTAACGAAAAAGTTACTAGTACTTGTGTTAACATTGATAACACATTTTTAGAACGTAATAATCCACCATAAAACAAAGCAATCCCTGGCACCGACATAAAAAGTACTAGGGCGGTACAGATCATCATAAAGCCGTTATCCGCTTTATCAACTACAGCAGCTTCTTCGGCAAAAGCTGAACTTGAGAATAAAATAACTAAAAAGGGAATAATTTTTTTCAACATAATGATTTCCTTAACAATCAATTACAATGCCGAGTCATCGGTTTCACCAGTACGTATACGCACTACATGTTCAAGTGAAGTGACAAAAATCTTTCCATCACCAATTTTGCCCGTATATGCTGCTTTAGTAACTGTACTAATAACTTGGTCAAGTTCATCATCACGAATAGCTAAATCAATTTTAACTTTTGGTAGAAAATTGACATTATATTCTGCACCACGGTAAAGCTCGGCATGACCTTTTTGTCGTCCAAAACCTTTAACTTCGGTAACAGTTAATCCTGTAATACCTATATTAGATAAGGCTTCTCGAACTTCTTCTAATTTGAAAGGTTTTATAACTACAGTAACTAATTTCATCAATCGCTCCTAAAAATTGTGAGTTACAGATTAAATTATGCAAAGAGTGTGCCAAAAAAATTAACTTGAATTGAATTTGCTACTGCAACTTAATTTATAAAAATATAGCTATCATAAAATTAAAGTTCGGCTGTTTTGATTGGAAGGTTAAAACAAAAGATAACAAATAGTTAATTAGATTTATTATTTAACAGCGCACTAATATGGTGCCAATGCATATTAGTGGTGCTTAGCTGTTGTAAAATTACTTGGATCTAGAATGTCACCATTAACTTGCGATATTCGTCATAAGCAAAGTGATCTGTCATGCCACTAATATAATCCTGCAATAAGCGACATCGATAATAGAATTCCATACACGCAAAACTTTCTGCTTTATTTGAATTTAGTTTGTTAACTGCTTGTTTATAAGCGACACAATGTTTTGAGGATAATTTATGATATAAGCGAGTTTCAATAGGATAATTTTTATGATGTTTATCCTCAACCAATTTCAAAAAGTCGTTGGTAGGCATATCAAGCAATGGGCTATAAATATCGAGCAATCCACTAATAATTCGGTACCCTTGAAGTTCAATATTTTCAACCGATTCATGATTAAATATATGTTCAAGTCCAACTGTTTTAAAAATATTAAGTAATTTATATTCTGCGCCATGATCTTCAAGTAAGGCATGATTAAATGAGCCGTGATAAATTTCTTCAATATTTTCAATAAAACGTTCAGCAGCATGTGGTACCAATTTGCCAATAGTGTTGACACGTAGGTACATAAAAAATTGATCAATGCCTATCGCATCAAATCCATTTTGATTTAGATTTTCATAAGGGCGATTGACAACAGTATCAAACAGATCACCTTTTTTAATCGGTCCCCATGCCTCTGCTAAGTAAGTATAAAGCTGTTTTACCGTTAGAATTTTCTTTTCAACCGCATCTTCTAGATCGGCAATGCAATATGAGATATCGTCGGCTGCTTCCATAATATAGGTAAATGGATAACGATGAAATGGTTTGATATCAAGCTGTTTAGATAGCGCTTCAATAAATGGTTCTTCTGATAAATAATAACCTGCTTTTTTCATTAAATATGAAAATTCTGGCAGTACCGGCTTAGACCAATAAGCTGGTTTAGAATATTTCATAATTGAAGCAATCTGAGAGTAAGTTAAATTGAGCCGTAATATTGTATGCACTAAACGAATTGCTTGTGCATTACCTTCGAAACTTGATAAATCTTGGCGGATTTTGGTTTTAAGTTCTTTTATTTCTTCTTTATCACTAACATTTATTTCAAGAAGTCGATAATTTGTTGCTTTGCCAAGACCTAAACGTAGAGTAAACCATTTATTAATGGCGGCCTCACCAAAATGACCAAATGGAGGATTACCAATATCATGCATTAAACAAGCCATTTCAACTAGGCTTTCAATCGCCATTATACAATTATCAAGCCCATATTTTTTTAATTTTCCAGCATTGCCAAGGCGATTAACGATTTCTTTGACTATGTATCGCCCAACTTGTTGCACTTCCATAGAGTGAGTAAGTCTTGTTCTAACTACTGAGTTTCGTTCTAATGGAAAAACTTGCGTTTTTTGCTGTAGGCGACGAATAGCGGCTGAGTTTATGATGCGTCCACGATCACTTTCAAAACAGCGTACTATTGAGTACTCATCAGACAGAGCTTCACGCTGTTTGCTAGCATAACGCTGATAATTAATTTTTTGGTTAAAGTTGATCATGGTTTCATCCTTAATTTAATCACTCAAATTGTTTTAAGTTTTCAAATTGCTAATGTTTGTTTTGCCCATTCAATACTTTTTTGATAATCATTAGGTAATAACGGTATTAAATTCTCTAATGCTTTTAACAATTTGTTTGTTTGGTTATGGGTTAAATTTAAATGCCCTACTTTACGTCCAACTCTAACTTCTTTTTCATACCAATGAAGATGTACCAAATCAATTGATAACCAATTTAAATTTAATTCTGTGCCAATTAAGTTAACCATAACTGATGGCGTAAATACATCTGGCTTAGGCAAAGGAAGTCCCAATATAGCCCGAAGATGTAATTCAAATTGGCTAATTGAAGCTCCATTTTGCGTCCAATGACCACTATTATGTACCCGTGGAGCAAGTTCGTTGATCAGTAGTTCATTACCAACAATAAAGCATTCCATTGCCATTACGCCAATATAATTCAATTTATGCATAATAGCAGATAGCATTTGCTCCGCTTTTATTTGTAATGAATGAGATTCGTTAGGTTGTACAACACTTATTTTTAAGATGCCGTCTTGGTGGAAGTTATTGGTAAGGGGATAAAATACTGTTTCACCTTTTGCATTACGAGCGCCTATTAATGACATCTCTTTTTCGAAAGGGATAGCCTGTTCAACGATAGCTTGTTGATAGATATCATCAGGTACAGTTATTGGACCATTAATAGCAATTCGCCATTGACCTCGTCCATCATAACCACCAGTTCGACGTTTAACAATTAATCGATCGCCAAGTTCAGTGAATAGCTTTGACCAATCTTGGTATTGATTAAGTGCAAACCATTTGGCTGTCGGTAAACCAAGTTCGTCAAGTAGCTGTTTTTGCGTTAAACGGTCGGCAATAATAGGAAAGACATCTCGATTAACAAAATGCGGATGTTTAGCTAAAATTTGTGTAAACGGAGTATCTGACCATCGCTCAATTTCAGCTGTTATTACTGACTGTTGATATGGAATGGCGGTAGGATCTACATCTAATCCAACTGGATAAACTTTTATACCTATTGGTTCGCCTGCTTGCTTAAGCATTCGCCCTAATTGTCCGTTCCCAAGTACACAAACAGATTGAAGTTTCATGTTATGCATTCACTCTTGGATCAGGCTGATTTAATACCTCATCAGTTTGAGTTAATCGCCATGTTGATAAACGTTGATATATTTCTTTATCATGTAGAGCTAGAATCTGTGCAGCAAGTAATGCCGCATTCGCTGCACCAGATTTACCTATTGCTAAAGTACCAACAGGAATACCTTTAGGCATTTGAACAATAGAATAGAGACTATCTACTCCACTTAATGCAGCACTTTGCACTGGAACACCTAATACAGGAATCAGCGTTTTAGCAGCTAACATACCTGGCAAATGAGCCGCACCACCAGCACCAGCTATGATTACATCAAAGCCTTTTTGTTTGGCATCTTCAGCAAAACAAAATAATTTATCAGGGGTACGGTGAGCAGAAACAATTTCAACATGATAAGGAATTGTTAACGCATCAAGGATGTCGGCTGCGTGTTGCATAGTAGTCCAATCGCTTTTGGAACCCATTACAATGGCAATTCTAGGTTGAGTATGCATGGCAAATGTATGAATAATTAAAATAAGATGTATGTGAAGTATACACTAAAATTTAATTAATGGGGATAGTAAGGATTTTATCTGTTAGCAATTAAAATACATGTTCCCGGAAAAATGAAGATGATAAACAAAGTAATACCGCCGAATAGTATCGGCGGTGAAGAAAGAGTTAGCCTTTTACTGCTGCCACGATTTTAATTTCTATCAAATATTCTTTTTTCATTAACCCAGCTTGCACTGTACAACGTACTGGTGCACTACCTTTAGCTACCCATTCGTCCCATGCTTTATTCATAGCAGCAAAGTCACTTTTATTAACTAAAAATAATGTTACATCTAATATACGTGATTTATCACTGTTAGCTCGAGCCAATATTTTGTCAATTTCAGCTAATGCACTTTTGGTCTGTACATAAGCGTCATTTTCAAGATCAGCTGGAACACTTGTGTAATAAATAACGTTATTATGGATCACTGCTTCAGACCAGCGGTTATCTGGATCAATTCGTGTTATTGTCATCATATTTTCCTTGTTAGATGAGTTATTAAGATACTTTAATAAAATCAGCACGCAATTTTTTTATTTCATCACGCAGTACACCAGCTTTTTCAAATTCAAGATTCTTAGCCGCTTCGTACATCATTGCTTCAAGCTCTTTGACTCTTGCCTGTACTTCTTTAACTGAAACATACTGATAAGGTTTGCCTGGTTCAAATGCTTGTACTTTAGCTGTTGATTTTTTGGTACTTAAACCTGCCTCTAATACGTCTTTAATTTCTTTGCGTACTGATTTTGGTGTAATGCCGTGTGCTGTATTAAAGTCTTCCTGTTTTTTACGACGACGGGCAGTTTCATCAATCGTTTTTTGCATAGCAGGGGTTATTCTATCAGCATATAATATGGCTTTACCATTTACATTACGAGCTGCACGCCCTACGGTTTGAATTAGTGAACTTTCTGAACGTAAAAAACCTTCGCGATCAGCATCCAATATTGCTATTAGTGAGACTTCAGGTATATCTAAACCTTCTCGCAATAAGTTAATGCCCACAAGTACATCAACTTTACCTAAACGTAGGTCACGAATAATTTCCATACGTTCGACCGTATTGATGTCTGAATGCAAATATTTTACAGTTACATTATGTTCTGACAGATAATCAGTTAAGTTTTCTGCCATACGTTTAGTTAATGTGGTCACTAAAACACGCTCTTCGTTATTAATACGAATTTTGATTTCTGATAATAGATCATCAACCTGCGTCGCAACTGGTCGAACTTCGATAATAGGATCTAATAAACCTGTAGGTCTAACTACTTGTTCAATAATTTCATTACCTGATTTTTCAATTTCGTATTTAGCTGGTGTTGCTGACACATAAATCGTTTGTGGCATGATGTTTTCAAATTCAGCAAATTTTAGCGGTCGATTGTCTAGTGCTGATGGCAAACGAAAGCCATATTCAACCAGATTAAGTTTACGTGAACGGTCACCATTATACATTGCCCCTAATTGTGGAATAGCCACGTGAGATTCGTCAATAAACAGTAATCCATCAGGTGGCAAATAATCAAATAAGGTTGCTGGCGGATCGCCTGGATTACGCTGAGCTAAAAAGCGTGAATAGTTTTCAATCCCAGAGCAATACCCCAATTCGGTCATCATTTCGATATCAAATAATGTCCGCTGAGTTAAACGTTGCTCCTCTAATAGACGATTATTGTCTAACAGAACTTTTTGACGTTCTTTAAGCTCTTGCTTTATTTGCGCAATAGCGTTTTCCATAATGTTTCTTGGTGTGACGTAGTGTGTTTTTGGATAAATTGTTATCCGCGATACTTCATTTATGCTATTACCTGTAAGCGGATCAAACATAACAATTCGATCGACTTCATCATCAAATAACTCAACGCGCACAGCAAGATCGTCTGAATCAGCTGGAAAAATATCTATAACATCTCCTCGAACACGAAATGTACCACGACTAAAACCTATTTCATTACGAGTGTATTGCAATTCAGCTAATCGAGTTAAGATTGAACGCTGATCGGTTATGGTGCCTTTTGTTAGGTGTAATATCATCGACATATAGGTTTCTGGTGCTCCTAAACCATAAATTGCCGACACCGAAGCAACAATTACAACATCACGTCGTTCTAGTAGTGATTTAGTGGCAGAAAGACGCATTTGTTCTATATGTTCATTAATTGATGCATCTTTTTCAATAAATGTATCGGTTGACGGTACATAAGATTCAGGTTGATAGTAATCATAATAAGATACGAAGTATTCAACCGCATTTTCAGGGAAAAAGGCTTTCATTTCGCCATATAGCTGAGCGGCTAATGTTTTATTTGGTGCTAAAATAATTGTAGGGCGATTATGTTTAGCAATAACATTTGCCATGGTAAATGTTTTACCTGATCCAGTTACGCCTAATAGTGTTTGATGCGCAATCCCATCATCAAGATTTTGATTAATCCTTTTTATTGCTTCTGGCTGATCACCAGCTGGCTTAAATTCGGAACATAATTTAAATTTTTTCATTACATCGCAACCTAATATTTTACCTATTAATAAAAATTATCCCCAAAAGGACTTGACCTTTTAAAATTTACTATTTTTTGTTCAATTAACATTTTCATTTATAAAAAAGACAACTAATTTATAACTTGATTTACGGTAACATGTTGATATAAAACAAAAAAATATTTCATGATTAAGTTACAATCAAATTAAGAAAAATCCTGATAGTTACTGAGGTTAGCGCTTTTTTCAATAAAATACTCACAGAGTTATCCACAGGCAACGGGGATAACTTTATAAATATAGTCTTTATAAACTTTTTTCAATTATCAAGATAAAATTTCAAAAAAAAATCCCTTTTATTTTAATGTTTATTCCTATCTTTAACACTAATTTTGATAGTTTTAACTAATCATTCGATTTATCTGTTCGATTTGATATTGATAGCTATGATCCAAGTTTTGGATGAAAGTCAATCGGTGAGTGATGCATTTTGGCGCATCTTCTGCGTGATGAGACACGAATAGCAACTGCGTGTACCCTTCACTAATTAAACGATCTATCCAACGTTTTACTAATTCTCGATTAAGATGATCGAGCCCTTGCAATGGCTCATCTAAAATAAGCAGTGTCGGATGTTTAACCAACGCTCTGGCAATCAATACTAATCTTTGCTGTCCCCAAGAAAGCGATTGAAAGGGTTTATCCGCCTGCGTTTGTAACCCTAGTAATTGTAGCCATTCATCAGCCAATTTAGCTTGTTTATCACTGGTAGCTTGGTAGACACCAATCGAATCAAAATAGCCTGACAATAACACAGTTTTAACGCTAGAACTAACTCGATAAGCCAAATGTAAGCTGCTACTAACATAACCAATATGGCGTTTAATATCCCAAATCGTTTCACCCGAACCTCGTTTACGACCAAATAAAGTGAGATCATTGCTATACCCTTGCGGATGATCGCCAGTTATTAAACTTAATAACGTTGATTTACCTGCGCCATTAGGTCCAACTATTTGCCAATTTTGTTTGGCTTTTACTCGCCAAGTTAATCCATTAATGATTGCTTTATCATCATAATATACATAACCATTATTTAATATGACTCGATCTAATTGATCCGCTAATTGAGTTGGTGGTTCGTCGGCTTCTGGTAATGGCATATTGGAAATATTTTCCAAATCAGCTAATTGCTTAACAGTTGTATCGTTTAAGATTGTATCTTTTGTATCAATTTTCAATAGTTGGCAATCGGCTAATATGCCAATATTTTCAATAAAAGTAGGAATTTCATTAAATCGATTTAAAACAAGGACAATTGTGATACCTTGCTTAGCAAGATCTGCTAGTATTTCGGCTAAGTTTTCACGTGATGTCACATCTAAGCCATCAAAAGGCTCATCTAATATCAGAAAATCAGGTTGCTGCATCAAAACTCGACAGATTAAGGCTTTGCGTGTTTCACCAGTTGAAAGGTATTTAAAGCGTTTCGTTAATAGGTGTTCAATTCCAAATTGTGTTGCTAATTTTTGGCAAAGTACTTGATTAAAATTATTTTCTTGTATAATTTGCTGAGTGGTTAATCCTGTATCGTTTTCACCTTCGCTTAGCATATCTGTATTATTGCGTTTCCATTCATCATCAATTAGTTTTTGTAGCTGTTCAAACGATATGTGTGCTATGGAGTTAAATTGATTAATTACTTTGCCTGATAATAATGTTTGCTCACCAGCTAATGCTTTAACTAGTATAGATTTACCGCTGCCATTACGCCCCACAAATGCAACATTACTTCCTTGATTTATTGTAAGTGATTCAATGGTAAAAACTAGGTAGTCACTAATTTTAAAATGTGCGTTTTCTATTTGTAGCATGATAACCTCATATTGCTAAACTAATGTCGCAACAATAATATTTTGTGGATTAATAAATAGTTTTGATTGTTTGCCTGTAGCTAAAGCCGACTTTTTTACTTCACTGGCTAATTTGTTAGCATAAAGCACTATGCCAGAAGATAGTGTAAAAGCAATTTCACTCCAATTGCCATCAGTAGTGATTTTTTCAACGGTAACCGACAAGCAGTTTTCGTTCTCGATTTCATTTTTTAATTCAATTAATGGAGCTTTAATTAACAGCAATACTGTTTTGTCCGTACTCAACTTTAGCCGTTCAATACTTGACTGAGTAATGTAAACTTTTAACTCAGTTTGATTATCACTAAGTAGCACTGTAATAAAACCAGCGACATCGTTTGTTTGAATCTGCTTAACCGTACCATATAATTGATTTCGTGCACTGGTTTGTAATGATAGTCTAGCTGTAGCTTTTAAAATATCATCTAAAGGTACTTTGTCATCATTTAGTATGTTAAAAGCATTTTGTTGTAGTTGAGTTAATAGATCATAGAGTTGGATAAATCTAACTGCATAAGCACTCAGTTTAGTGCCTCCTCCATTTTTACCACCAATTGCGGTAATTAAAAAAGGTTTAGGTGCTAATTTATTTATTTCATTAATGGCATCCCAAGCGGTTTTATAGCTAATACCAATTTGCTTGGCAGCCTGACTTAATGACCCCGTCTGTTCAATTGCTTTTAATAACGCAATACGCCTTGGATCAGTAAATAACTGCTGTTTTATATTTAACGTTAATAAAATTTCAGGAGAAAACATAATTTAACACCATGAAGAACCGACTAATCAATTTGGAAGAGATAATAGTGGTTATTGTAGACCCTTTTTGGCATTCCTTCAAAACTTGGTGAAATTTTGTTGATTGTCATATCGTATCAGCTTAGATGAATTTTAATTGTACTTTATATATAAATTCTGCTAGCATCGATATGTTATATTTTATATAGCGGTTATTTAATAATTTACCAAATAACTTAATAAATCATAATAATCAATTAGATAAATAATATTAACAGTTAAAATTAACTCAATTTTATTGTGAGGAACAAAATGAAAAAAATTATTGGAATTATCTTAATGATGGCAATAACTTTTTCAGTTTCAGCTGCTGAAAAAATGACTATATTTGCCGCTGCCTCATTGACTAATGCTATGCAAGATATCGCTGCAGCTTATAAAACAGAACATAAAGATGCAAATATTGTATTCTCATTTGCTTCATCATCAGTATTAGCTAAACAGATTGAACAAGGTGCACCTGCGGATATATTTATGTCAGCTGATCAAAAGTGGATGACTTATCTTATTGAGCATAATTTAACTAAAAATAAACACGATTTATTAAAAAATACATTGGTGCTTATTGCTCCTCAAAATTCACATTTAGAGAATGTTTCAATTAATAAAAATACCAATTGGGAAATTATTTTACCTAAAGGTGAAAGAATAGCTATTGGTGATCCTGATCATGTACCAGCAGGAATGTATGCAAAAGAATCATTAACTAATTTAGGGGTATTTAATAAATTATCGCCACAATTTGCCCCAGCGAGCAATGTAAGAGACGCTTTGGTACTAGTTGAGCGTAATGAAGCTACGCTTGGTATTGTATATAGTACCGATGCAAAAATAAGCAATAAAGTAAAAATAATTGGATCCTTTCCTGAAGATACATTTAAGTCTATCGAATATCCCATCACTTTGTTAAATCAGAAAGCAACTGATTTTTATCAATATTTAAATTCACCACAAGCTAAAGTTATTTTTGAAAAATATGGATTTATAACAAAGTAATTTAATAAGTAAATAATTTTATAAAACTATGTTATTAACTGAATTTGAATGGCGAACCTTACTACTTAGTGTAAAGATAGCCGCCACAGCAATTGGTTTTAGTTTGCCAATAGGAATTTTAACCGCTTGGATATTGGCACGCTGTCAATTTTTTGGTAAATCGCTATTTGATAGCATCGTACATCTTCCTCTTGTTTTACCACCAGTTGTTTTAGGTTATTTGTTGTTAATAACCATGGGACGACGTAGCGTTATTGGCGAGTGGTTGAGTAGCCATTTAAATATTAGTTTTAGCTTTAATTGGCAAGGTGCAGCTTTAGCTTCGGCAGTAGTTGCATTTCCATTAATGGTGCGTTCAATTCGTTTAGCCATTGAATCAATTGATACACGCCTTGAAAACGTTGCTCGGACTCTTGGAGCCCATAAGTGGCGAGTTTTTATAACTATTACTTTACCATTAGCCTTTCCTGGTATTCTTATGGGAATTGTATTGGGTTTTGCCCGTTGCTTAGGGGAATTTGGTGCAACCATCACTTTTGTGTCAAATATTCAAGATGAAACTCGCACCTTACCATTAGCAATGTATACGTTGTTACAAATTCCCAATGGTGAACAAGGTGCATTGCGACTGTGTATTATTTCGATTGTGTTATCACTAATCGCACTTTTTTTATCCGAATTGTTAAATCGATGGCATAAAAAGAAGTTAGCAGGATAATCAATATGTTAAAAATAGATGTTCGCAAACAACTTGCTTCGTTTTCGTTCCAATTCAATCATGAGATAGCCTGCCAAGGGGTTACTGCTATTTTAGGCGTTTCTGGCTCAGGAAAATCCACACTAGTAAACCTTGTTAATGGATTAATTAAACCTGATCAAGGCCAAATCCAGTTGAATGGCTTACCACTAGTTGATTGCAATAAACACCTTTTTGTTACTCCTGAAAATCGGCATATTGGTACCGTTTTTCAAGATGCATTACTTTTCCCTCATTATAAAGTTATTAAAAATCTGATTTATGGTGCTAAAAATTTCAAGCAATCAAGATTTGATGAAATAGTTAATGTACTTAATGTCCGACCATTATTAAATCGTTATCCTGCTATGTTATCTGGTGGAGAAAAACAGCGAGTAGCAATTGGTCGAGCACTATTAACCAACCCTTTACTACTATTAATGGACGAACCGCTTTCAGCTCTAGATATGCCAAGAAAAAAAGAATTGTTAACTTATATTAATAAATTAACTAATGAGCTAAATATACCCATTATTTATGTAACACATAATATTAATGAAGTTAAACAAATAGCCGATAATGTTGCAATTTTAGATCAAGGCAAGCTGATTGAGTTTGGTAAGACCGAACATGTTTTACAAAGTGACTATTTAAAAGAATGGTTATAAAGCTCTAAAGTATTACTATTTTCCGCTTGTTTAATATATGTCACGCCATCATGCCAAGCACCAAGCACCACACGAGTTGCAGTGTTGCCTTCAATTTGAAAATGATGTACAGCAGGTTTATGTGTATGACCGTGCACCATAATATCTGCATTATGTTTAACCATCATTTCAATAACTGCTTGCTGATTCACATCCATGATATTTTCAGATTTGAGTTGATTATGTTGACTACTTTTTTTTCGTAACTTTGCTGCAATTTTCAACCGAATAAAAAGAGGTAAAAATAAAAATAATTTTTGAAGCCATTTATTATGCATAACTTTTCGGAAAGTTTGATATTGATGGTCGTCAATACACAGTAAATCACCATGTAAAAAAATAATGTTTTTTCCTTGATTAGAAAGGCAATTAATCTCAGGCAGTAAGGTCATTTCGCATTGTTGTGCATACTTTTTTCCCAATAAAAAATCACGATTACCATGGACGAAATATTTTCTTATATTACGTTTTGATAAGGCTTGTAAAGCCTGCGCAATTTGATAATGTAAGTTTGTTTTTACATCATCCCCAACCCAGTAATCAAAAAGGTCGCCTAGAATATAAAGCTCGCAGTTGTCGGGCAAAGTATCCAAAAAAGACAAAAAGCCTGCGGTTATATTAATATAACCTGAAGCAGGCTCATTATCTGCTAAATGGATATCAGCAATAAAATAACGAACAGGATTATTCAACCGTGACACTCGTAATAATAACATCGTCTACAGGAACATCAGAATGCATACCACTGCGCCCTGTTTTAACAGCTTTTATTTTATCAACCACATCAAGCCCATCAACAACTTGTGCAAAAACACAATAGCCATAACCATTAATGTCCGCAGAGCGAAAGTTGAGATAATCATTATCAACCACGTTGATAAAAAATTGCGCAGTTGCCGAATGAGGATCTGATGTACGTGCCATTGCTAAAGTACCACGTTCATTTTTTAGACCGTTATTTGCTTCGTTTTTAATTGGTGATTTTGTCTTTTTTTGGTTCATTCCAGGCTCAAAACCACCACCTTGAATCATGAAATTATTAATAACACGATGAAATATTGTGTTGTTATAAAAGCCTTCTTTGCAATATTCAACAAAATTTTTAACAGTTTCTGGCGCCTTATCATCAAAAGTTTTGATTTTAATATCACCTAAATTAGTGTGAAATATGATCATTGCATAATCCTTTTTTTAATATATATCTTTCGAATAAAATTTAGTAAATCTTAATTAATATAAATTATTTACCAAATTTTTCACATGCTTCTAGTGTATTGCTCATTAACATAGCAACTGTCATGGGACCAACACCACCAGGAACAGGTGTGATCCATCCCGCTCTTTTAACAGCAACATCAAACTCTACATCACCTGCAAGTTTACCATCTGGCAAACGATTGATACCAACATCAATGACGATTGCACCTGGCTTTATCCACTCACCCTTAACATAATTAGCAATGCCTACTCCCGCAACAACAATATCCGCATTGCTAACATGTTTTGCTAAATCAATAGTACGACTATGGGTAATGGTTGTTGTGCAACCTAATAATAATAACTCTAATGCCATTGGACGACCCACAATGCTTGATGCTCCTACAACGGTAGCATTTAAACCTGACAGATTTATGCCGGTGGATTCTAGCATTTTGACTACGCCATAAGGAGTACATGGTCGCAAGATTGGATCACGCTGTAGCAAGTGTCCAATATTATATGGGTGAAAACCATCAACATCTTTACTTGGATCAATACGTTCAAGAACCTTTGTTTTATCAATATTATCAGGTAAAGGCAGTTGTACTAAAATACCATGCACATCTAAACGTTGATTTAGTTCATCAATTAATGCTAATAATTCATCGGTGGTCGTCGAGGTAAAGTCATAAGCAAATGAAACAAAACCAACATCATCACAAGCCTTTTGCTTATTTTTAACATAGATTTTTGATGCAGGGTCTGAACCGACTTGAATTACAGCTAATCCTGGGACTGATAGTCCTTTTTCAATACGCATTTTGACTTTATTAGCAATTTCAGTTCGTATTTGTTGTGCTAATACTTTCCCATCAATTATATGTGCAGTCATAAGCTTCCGTTTAACTATCTTATTAGAGGTATCATTTTCGCAAAAGTTTTTATTAATGTCTATTTAGTTATGAATTGATTGATTAAGTTGATTCAATATTTGTTTGTATTGAGCATCAATATCTGTAATAACTGAACAAATATGAGCATCAAAAGCTTTTAATTTAGGTTTTTGAGCCTTCCATTCATTTTTAGAAATTTGTTTAATTGCTCCATAATTTTTAAAAAATTCGAAATGCAAAATACTTCCGCCCACAACATTATAAAAAATGCGTTGACCAATATCTTCTCCATCTTTTTTGATATTATTAAAATGTCGGTAAGAAAATCGCGTATTACCATTTTCAGTAATAATTGATGCATGTAACAACTTGACTAAACGTTTATATAATTTGTTTAACTCGCTTTTTAGCTCATTATCATCGCCCAATTGATTTTTTATTGCTTTTTCAAAAGTTTCTTTAACTTCAGTTAAAAGGCTTAATGATTGTTGTTCTAGTAGCGGTAACTGTTGACGTAAATCTTGCTGAAATTGAATCAGTTCTTTTTGTAATGATGGATTAAGTGATATCGTTTCTTTATTTAAAATGACATTACCATTTGGCATGATAATTAAATCATTTTTTTTATCAAAAACATGTACACTTTCTCTATTTATCGTAATGTCATAACTGGGCTTAATCCCACACTCTTTTTTAGCAGCAAATACGGTGATAGGTAACAACAAAGCAATCAATATCAATTTTTTTAACATATTCATATCCAGCTAGTTAATTCATGAAGATTATAACGTCTACTAAGAAATAAACATAATAAAATTAAATAAGTACTATAATTTTAAAAACAATACTCGCCAAACGGTTTAATTACTTTATATGATATCAAAATTAATTATAAGTAGTTTTATACTAAAACACATAGTTATCTGAAAGTTTTTGACAAACAATTTTTATCCTATTGAACAAAAATCGAATTCATCCTCCATAGTTTTTGCTTAAATTATACACCGCAAGTTAAATGGTAAAGAGTAGTAGGCTAGAGAACTAATACAGTAAGGATATTCATATGAATATGCGAGCCTTGACCATTAAAAAAGTGCAGACTAGCGCCCGATGGTACAGTTATATGATAGATAGTATTTCATGATAGTGTGTGAATTCTTTATACAACTAATGTTCTTAAAAGAGGTGAGTTTACTGAGTAATATGTAGGAACTACTTGTTGTGTTATTTATCGTAATTTGAGAAACAATGGTAATGGAAAACATAAAAAAATAGCGCCTTATCACCAGAAGGCAATATGGCGCTAAAATCATAAAAATAGCCGTCACTGATTCAGAGAGTTACGTTTCAGTTAATCTGAGTTTTATATAACTCGATATTATCATATATTGTAGAATCATTAACGTTTACACGCTATTTTACTATTGTCACCCTTTTCAGCTTCACGTGTAGAAACATAACCAGATAAGTTAACTGTAAAATAAATATTATACTTAGCGTAATCTATTTCTCTAGTCCAAAAAAGAACATTGTAAGTATTATCTTTAGGCCAATTTGATTTAGGATAGTTTTTATTCGATAGCCAGCCCCATTCCCCCATAACTGAACCGCCAATTGATCGCGTAAAACTATTGGGATAAATTTTCCAATTCTGATTTTCTGCAACATTAATAGCTGGAGAATTAGTATAATCTTTACGTAAAGGTATATTATCCATTCCTCCACATAAATTGATTGCATTAGATAAATTTATATTGTCGTTATTTTTAGGTTCTAACCACACAGAAGTTGGGTTAAATATATAATCATGAATGATTGAAGTATCTCTTTTTAACGTTGTCCTCACCGTAACATTTCCTGACGGCTTACTATTAAGTTCTACCACCCCATTTTGATCAACAGAAACACCTCCACCTGGGTTATTGAGTATTTGATAACGATAATCATCTTGTGCACCTATCATCACTAATTGAAATTTAGCTCCAGGAAAGCCAGTTGTTGGAAATTTTTTACCTGATTCTATTGGATTAGCTTTAAATCCCCAGTTATAAACATAATCAGCGCTATACCCTCCACCAGCGTTAGGATGTCGGCTTATATTCGTACCATTCCAAGCCCAAGGTCCTGAAATTGGGTCAGATGCCAGATTAGGATCATATGATCGCCATTGTAGATTAGGTGAAACAATCACATCATTCGGTTTTGCATAACAAATTTGCGATTTTGGTGCGATTTGGTAGGTCTTAGCTAGGGTAATTTGCTTACCTACATCAGGTATTCCGTATGCTGAATGGGCACTAACATTGGT